>CAYOAR010000189.1:0-13947 GCA_964402105.1 uncultured Dehalococcoidales bacterium | reverse complement strand
GGCAGGGCTGGTGATACGCAGGCAACGTCCGCGGGGCAGAGTGGTTTTTATCACCCTAGAGGATGAGTTTGGACACATCCCCTGCATGGTTTTTCCTAAGGTCTACGAGAAATACGAGCGGGTTTTTAAGTCCCCCTTTCTGGTGGTTAAGGGAAAGTTCGTACGGCGAGACGGAACCCACAACGTGGTAATCTCAGAGGCCGAGCCTTTCCGAGCACTGGAGAAAGTGCCGGCATCTAGGGACTGGAGATAGCGCCACAACATTTGCTGCAAAACATGTAATCCCCCGTTGCATGCCGCTATGTATGCGCCTTGGGACCACTATTTAGTCAATATTGTCTAGGTCTAATAAACCACGACAGCCGCGCTTGGCGTGGTGTATACTTTCCCCAATCGCGCTACATTGGTGCAGAACCAACCACGGCCACGAAATGCGCAGAGAATAATCTGATGTCCGCTAAATTAAAACGACTATGCAGGTATACCATATACGCCATACTTACAAACGCGATATATGGGCTTATTCTTTATTTTCTAACTACATGGCTCGCCGGCTTCTCTCTTCTCTACGCCTATCTGGGTAATCTCGCGCTGATTATTTGGGGCTTAATGATGGACGAATACGTGTACAAAATGTATCAGTCCAAAAAACTTGTTAGGCAAATAAAAAGAGAGAAAGATGCCGATACAAATTATCGGATTATCCTATGGCTAATAGACAGCACTGTTTCTTTTAAGGCGGTGTTATACCTTTTTTACATTTGTATTGTAATCGCCGCACAAATAATCGATTTTTATCCTTCGGCGGTAAGCGAGAACCTTGGCAACTTCGTTTTCTCGATCAGATACAGTATATTGATTTTGATGGCTTTTGATATGCTCATCGGACAATTTGTAAATGATAGGAAAAGGATGAAGAAAATATCGGCGATATTCAAGGCTAACTTTTCCGAGCATCAAGATTGACCGCCATTCAAAGCCTTGCTGGTACAGTTATGATGTAATCGTCTGGTCGTCTGGTTATCGTCGTGGGAATTTAAACAAAAGCAAGCTGAAGGGGGTTATCGCCATTGCGAGGGTATTGACCCTGCGCTACAATACACTATGTTAAATAAGCCTGCGTTGAAAAACTCGACAACACGATGTTGGCCCGGTACTCTTTCGCAGAGCTTTATAAGCTGAAACGAAAAGTTATCAAACTGGATGTCGCCGTTGCAAACGGAAATATCATGCTTCGGAATTAGCGGGAGGTGATTTATGGTCATCATGGGTGGTCGCCGCCCAGAGCCTGAAACTTGCCCCACTGCGCTCCGAGCGGCTCTTATGAAGATTGGCACCCGCGCTTCTGCGCAAACACTCTTTGAGCAGGTAAAAAGACTCGGCCACTGGACAGACAGCCATATCTGGGAGACCATGTTTTCCTACACTGTGAATATCCCATCCTCATACTATCTTTGTGGCCTGATAACTCCCGGCCAGCGATTCTTGTTTTTGCGCGAAGATGGTAACTACGAGCTATACGACCCCATTTGGCATGGCAGATACGAGATGGGAAGAAGGGTAATTTAACGACACAAGCATAACTATACAATACACTCGGCATTCCCATGCCTATTACGATAAGCAATCCGACACCTTAGGAGGTCTACTCTGAAAATTCTCATTATCGGTTCCGGCGCTAGAGAGCATGCTCTTGCTTGGAAGATGGGGCAAAGTCCCCACAAACCAGAGATATTCGTCGCTCCCGGCAACGCAGGCACAGCTCAGGCAGCCCATAACATAGATATACCTGCCACCGACATCCCCGCCCTGCTTGATTTTGCCCACGAGAATAAGATTGATTTTGCTTTTGTCGGTTCTGAGGCACCGCTTGCTTTGGGTATTGTGGATGAGTTTGAGGCACGCGGTATGTCCGTCTTCGGCCCGCGCAAAGGTGCTGCCCGCATCGAGGCCAGCAAAGTCTTTGCGAAAGAGCTCATGCTAAAACACCGCATCCCTTGCGCAAGCAGCCAAAGTTTCAGCGCCTATGACGAAGCTGCAGCCTATGTCGAGGCACAAGGCCCGCCCATCGTCATCAAGGCTGATGGGCTTGCGGCAGGCAAGGGGGGTACTGTGGCACAAACCATTGAAGAAGCCCTTGATGCTCTAAAAGATATCCTGCAGGACAAGACGTTCGGAGAGGCAGGCGACAAGGTCGTTATCGAGGAATGCCTTACAGGGCGCGAGATGAGTTTCTTCGCTTTTACTGACGGCAAAACCGTGCTGCCCATGGTGCCCGCCTGCGACTACAAGCGCGTTTTTGATGGAGGCCTCGGGCCGAACACAGGTGGGATGGGAAGCTACAGCCCACCAGAGTTCTACACCGCGGCATTAGGTGCCCATGTCATGCAGACCATCATGGAGCCAACAGTAAAAGCCCTTTGGGACGAGGGCGATCCCTACCACGGCGTACTCTACGGCGGGCTGATGATGACACCTAATGGCCCGAAAGTCATTGAATTCAACGCTCGCTTGGGCGATCCAGAAACACAGGTAGTGTTACCGCGTCTAGCCTCTGACCTTGTTGACATCGCACAGGCGGTCATCGCACGCAGACTGGATACAATCCAAGTTGCCTGGCATCACGATGCCTGCGTTGGCGTAGTGTTGGCCTCAGGCGGCTATCCAGGAAACTACCAGACCGGCTATCGTATATCAGGGTTGGATGAATTGGATGAAGACGCAATGGTCTTTCATGCGGGCACCAAACTTGGCGAAGACGGCGAAGTGCTTACCGCCGGCGGGCGCGTCCTGACTGTTGTCGCGCGAGGCGAAACATTGGCTACAGCACGGGAAAAAGTATATGACAACGTTTCTCGCATCAAGTTTATGGGGATGCACTACCGAAAAGACATCGCACTTGTTTAGATCACGCTTGTTCTGTATTGGTAAATAAGTGTGCAATACATTCAATAGCGGCCAGAAAGGCTCTTTTGAAGATAGTCGCATTCAACCGAATGGTTGTTCTTTCTTGGCTAGAAATTGGCGTGACCTATATTGAGATGTGAATATCGAGCAAGCATCATGGAATTGCTGCCATAACATTCCGATAATCATTAATAATAACCGAATGGGCCGTTTTAGCCACAGCCATTCCCTTGCTAAACTGCCCGTGAATACCCGATAATTAGTTTTGGCTCAAAGGCTAAAGGTCTGGTTGCCATTATGTCAAAGTGAGGTACGTTATGCCACTAGTTTCCGTTGTTATGGGCTCAAAATCTGATGCTGATATCGTCCAGCCCTGTCTGGACATGCTGAAAAAATTCGGCATTGAACACGAGGTAAACGTGATCTCCGCGCACCGCACCCCGGAGAAAGCTCGCGAGTATGGGCTGGGAGCACGCGGGCGCGGCATTGAGGTTATAATCGCCGCAGCAGGCGCAGCAGCTCATCTGCCGGGCGTACTCGCAAGCTGGACAACCCTACCCGTCATCGGCATTCCCATCGGCTCTACCGACCTCAAGGGGATAGACGCCCTCTACTCTATTGTGCAGATGCCAGGCGGTATTCCCGTGGCCGCGGTTGCTATCGGTACGGCAGGGGCAAAGAACGCTGCCGTGCTCGCCGCCGAGATCTTATCACTCAAATATGAGCCCCTCCGTATCGCCTTAGAAAAATATCGCCAAGAGATGGCGCAAGGATAGGAGCTCGATTGTTTTGCCAAAGTGCAGCGAAGAATCTTGGAAGCACCTTCTTCCATAGACGCTTTGGTGCGCAGACTTTCATTATCACCCTCAGAGGTTGAACCAATGATTGAGAAATACAGCCGCCCGGAAATGAAGCGGATTTGGTCTGATGACAACAAGTTCAATAAATGGCTTGAGGTAGAGGTTGCCGTCTGTGAGGCATGGAGCAAACTCGGCAAAATTCCCAAGAAGTCCCTTGCCAAAATAAAAACCGCCCGCTGTGACCGGCGGCGTATGAACGAGCTACTCACCGAGACCCACCACGACATGACTGCATTTCTAGGAGCCGTAGCCGAGAGCGTGGGGCCGGAGGCGCGCTTCATCCACTTAGGTCTTACTTCGAATGATGTCATGGACACCGCTCTCAACTTGCAAATCCAAGAGGCAGCAAATATTCTCATTCAAGATATTAACAGCCTCATTGACGCGCTTGCCGTACAGGCTGTCAGGCATAAGGACACCCTCATGATAGGGCGCACCCATGGCATCCATGCCGAGCCCACCACTTTCGGACTTAAGCTTGCCATCTGGCTTGAGGAAATGCGCCGCAATCTAGTTAGGCTTAAGGATGCTGCGCGCGTCATGGCGGTTGGCAAAATATCTGGGGCCGTCGGCACATATGCCACCATACCACCTGAAGTTGAGGCCATAACCTGCGCCAAGCTGGGGCTGTCACCTGCACCTATCTCCAACCAGATCATCCAGCGTGATCGCCACGCCCAGTTCGTGACCACTCTCGCCGTGGTAGCCGCCTCGCGTGAGAAGTCCGCCACCGAGATAAGGCTTCTCCAGAAGACCGAGAGCCGTGAAGTAGAGGAGCCTTTCGCTGCGGGACAGACCGGCTCTTCAGCTATGCCCCACAAACGCAACCCCGAGCTTTGTGAGCGCATTTGTGGCCTCGCGCGTCTGATGAGAGGCTATGCTACTACTGCGCTGGAAAATGTTGCCCTTTGGCACGAGCGTGATATCAGCCACTCCTCAGCCGAGCGCATCATCCTGCCTGATGCCTGTCTTTTATTGGACTATGCGCTTGCTATTTTTACAAACATTGTTTCCAATCTCCGCGTCTATCCCAAGAACATGGAAAAAGACTTGGAGCTTACGCGCGGGCTAATCTTCTCTCAGCGCGTGATGTTGGCACTCATTGACAAGGGGCTCTCGCGTCAGGATGCCTACAAAATAACACAACGGAATGCCATGAAAAGCTGGGAAACAGAGCGGGCCTTCCTAAAGCTACTCCAAGCCGACGAGGAAGTGCGGCAGGCATTGCCGGAGCAAGAATTGCTCTCCCTCTTCGACTATAGTTTCTACCTCAGGCATGTGGACACCATTTTTGCCCGTTTGGGGCTGATACCGGGCGAGAGTGCCAAGAGAAAGGTCAAATCGTGACGATGCGGCTAACCACCGCTTCCCAGCCCAACACGCGCCGCAACCGGGTTTGATTAAATGAGCCGCAGGCGCGGAGGTGGCTAAACCTGCCGTAGCGTACGCAGCCACCCGGCCAACTTAGGCATCGCTAATAGGTAACGTTATTTGTTGTTAATATCAAAATCTACTTTACCTAACAGAGCACCAATATTCTGGGGAAAAATGAGATAAATTTGATGATTATTGATTTCCATACCCATGTTTTTCCCGATGAGTTAGCACCCAAAGCAATCCGCACATTGACAGATGCCATAGACAATTTATACCCCCCGGTGAGCGATGGTACGGTATCCGGACTACTAAAGAATATGGACGCTTGGGGTATTAACATTTCCGTTATTCAGCCCGTTATCACGAAACAATCGCAGCTACGAACAGTAAACGAATGGGTAGCTGGCATTAGCTCAGATAGACTAATCTGTTTTGGAGGCATTTATCCACACACCGACGACTATAAGAGAGACATCGATTTTGTGGTAAGCCTTGGGTTGAGGGGGTTAAAATTCCATGCGGAATACCAAAACTTTATTGTTGATGATGAGCGCATGCTCAAAATATATGACTACGCCCTCGGAAAAGGCCTGATATTACTGCACCACGCCGGCTTTGACCCGGCTTTCCAGCCACCGTTCAAAAGCTCTCCGCAGCAGTTCGCACGTATAGCCGAAGCCATGGGTGGCGGAGTCATCATCGCAGCACATCTGGGCGGGCATGATGAATGGGATGACGTGGAGCGCTACCTGGCAGGAAGCAGTATTTATCTTGATACCGCAATGGGTTTTGCATATTATCCTCACGACCAGTTTTGCAGGATTGTGAGTAAGCATGGTGCCGACAAAATTCTGTTCGGCTCAGATGCCCCGTGGAGTAATGCGCTGGAAGAGATTGGCCACATTAAGTCATTACCCTTCCCAGATGACAGCAAACAAGCCATTTTGGGCGGCAATGCAAAAAGGATATTAGGAATTTAACCCATCACGAGTCAAAGCCGTTTTAGCACTTATTGAAACGAACAGCGGCACCCTAAGGAGAACGTCGCTGGGGCATTTGTAGGAAAATGCCCATCAGCTACTCCTCTATCCATTCCTTGGTACTGGGAAGCTCTCCTGCCCGTCGTGAATCTACGCGAGTGGCTTGGTCAAATGCACGCCCCAGCGCTTTAAAGAGAGCTTCGGCTCGGTGGTGGTCGTTCACGCCGTAGAGGATACGCGCGTGGAGGTTAAACCGCCCCTCAAGTGCCAAGGTTTCCAGAAAATGGCGCACTAGGTCGGTGGGAAAGCCGAACATATCGTTCTCGGAAAAGCCCAGCTCAAGCCGGGCGTATCCCCTGCCGCTTAAATCCACCGCAACCATAGCCAAAGCATCGTCCATGGGCACAGCGGCATCGGCCATGCGTATTAGACCGCGCTTATCACCCAATGCCTCCTGTAAGGCTTTCCCCAAACAGATGGCGACATCTTCAACTAAGTGGTGCGGGTCGTCTCCTGTAGCAGAAATCGTCATGTCAATCAGGCCGTGACGCGAGAGCTGCGAGAGCAGGTGGTCAAAAATGCGAATGCCCGTCACAATCTCATAGCGCCCGGCTCCGTCCACATCCAGCCTAAGGCTGATATTGGTCTCTTTTGTTTCGCGTTTAATAACCGCAGTGCGGGATGACATGGCAACCTCCCTTAAAGCTTTTTAAGCTCACTAAGCAGTATATCATCTTCTTCAGGTCTGCCAACACTAAAGCGGATGCAGTTCTCAATCCCCGGCGAGTTGAAATAGCGCGTAAGGACACCACGCGCTTCCAGTGCCGCCTGAAGCGCGAGAGCTTCACCCTTGAGCACTCGACAAAGGATAAAGTTTGCCTGCGATGGATAAGGCTTAAGCCAGCCCAAGCGCTCAAGCTCGCCGTAGAGCCGTTCGCGCTCAGCCGTAATAAGCCTCACCTTTTCCCGGAGCAATTCGACATCTTTTAAAGACTCGCGTGCAGCCACCATGGCTGCCGCATTCACATTGTATGGGTCGCGCACCGCGTGTAATATTTCCGCCACGCGCTTCGGGAAAAGCCCATAGCCCACACGCAGCCCTGCCAATCCTGCCCATTTGCTAAAAGTGCGCAGCACCATGAGGTTTGGGATTTTTTCCAACTGGCAGGCAAAAGTCCTGCCGGTAAACTCAAAATAAGCCTCGTCCACAATCGTAGGTAAACCAAGCGCCAGAATCTCCCGAATAGTCTCCTCTGATGCAAGTGTTCCGGTAGGGTTGTTGGGGTTGGCCACAAAAATAAGCTTGGTTGCCGCTGTGACCGCTTTTTTAATACCCGCCGTATCTATCAGAAATCGCTCATCGCGCGGCACGCTTACCACCCGCACTCCCTGGAGCTTGGCATAGAAACTAAACATAGCAAATGTGGGCGGCAGGTTGATAATCTCCTCGCCCGGTGCGCAAAAGAGGCGTATAACCAAATCAATCAGCTGATCCGAGCCCGCGCCTGCCACAATATTCTCGGCGGGAATGCCGGTATAGGCTGCGAGTTCTCGTCGCAACTCAGATTGTGCCGCATCGGGATAGATGTGATATCCCTCAAAGCGCGCAAGTGCTTCGCGGGCACGGGGTGAAGCACCATAGTTATTCTCATTGGCATCCAGCTTGACCACCCGTCCCGGGAAGGAATCCGGGGACTTGCAAGCAGAATACCCTATAAAGCCTGCAAGCTCGGGGCGGACAAAACTCTCTATCCCTTGTCTACTCTCAGACATTTCCGACCTCCAAATCATCGGCCTTCACAATGCGGGCATGAGCGGTAAGCCCCTCAGCCTGCGCCAAACGCGCCGCAACGGACGCGAGCTCGCACCACATGTTATCATCTACGCCTACCACATTCATCAGCCTCATAAAATCGGTCACATTTAAGGGCGAGGCAAAACGCGCCGTACCGCTTGTCGGCAGGGCATGACTTGGCCCTGCCACATAGTCTCCCATGACCACCGTAGGATGCGTGCCAATGAAAACACACCCGGCATGCTCAATACGGGGAACATACTTCTTAGCCTCTTCAATATATAGGCATAAGTGTTCGGGGGCATAGAGATTGCTAAGAGCAAGAGCCTCATCTAGACTCGCCACCACGGCAATGACCCCACGACTCCTAAGCGACTCCTCGATGATGGCGCGGCGCTCCTGATGCGGCAGCTCACTCTCAATTTCTTTCTGCACCGCCCGCGCGAGCGCCTCGGAGGTGGTAATCAGAACAGACTGCGCGAGTACGTCGTGCTCTGCCTGAGCTAAAATATCACCCACCACCCAAGTAGGGTTGGCTTTATCGTCAGCAACCACCACCACCTCGCTTGGCCCCTGCAAGCCATCAATATCCACTGCACCGTAGAGCTGCTTTTTCGCGAGCATGACGAAGAGGTTGCCAGGCCCGCAGATTTTATCTACCCGAGGTACGCTCTCTGTACCACAAGCCATAGCGGCAATCGCCTGTGCCCCGCCTACGGCAAATACGCGATCTGCACCCGCAATAGCAGCTGCCGCGAGGGTGCGCGCCGGCACCTTGCCGTCCTTGCCGGGAGGTGTCGCTATGATAACCTCCCCCACTCCGCTCACCCGGGCGGGAATGGCTGTCATAAGCACTGACGAAGGATAGCTGGCTGTACCGCCAGGTACGTAGAGTCCGACCCGTTTTAAAACGCGTGTCACCGTGCCGGGGGCCATCTGGGCCACCCCAGCCAGAAAGGCATCTCGCTGCTTCTCGTGAAAACGCCGCACTTGATCAGCAGCAGTTTTCAGATCAGAGATGGTCTGCGGAGCAATCTTTCCTATAGACTCCGCGATTTCCCAGGCAGGCACTTCTAAATCGGTCAGCACAACACCATCAATTTGTGAGGTATAGCTCCTTAGCGCCGCATCGCCGTTTTTTTGTACCTCGGTGATTATCTGTGCAACAGCAAGTGTCGGGTCGGCAGTGCCAAAAAGCCCCAGCAGACGCTCTTTCAGCTTGGGTGATGCTTCAGGCAGTACAAAGCCTGCGCTGCGTGCAAGGAGTTTCTCTGCCTTGGCAAAACCCTTTACAATCTTCACGGCATCGCCTCCAATCCCCGGCGAAGAGCATTCAAGAAGCCGTCGATACGCTCTTGTTTAAGTGCAGTAACTTCCTGCTGCCGCCCTACCACACAGGCGGTAGACTCAAAGATGGTGTCAATTATTTTCAGGTTATGACGTGCAATGGTTGAGCCGGTCTCGGTATTTTCAATCAGGAGATCGGCATCCTCTGGCAAAAAGGCCTCGGTCGCACCCCAAGTAGGAATTACGCGGTATTTCCCCAAACGACTCGTGCGCACATAGTGGTCGGCTATATTGACATACTCAGAGGCTACGCGACAAGGTATATCCTGTTCTCGCCTGTAGTCACGATACTCAGCCAAACTCGCTACCGGTAGCGCGCCATCCACTACAGCCACAATGCGCACCCAGCCGTATTTCAAATCCATAAGCTCCCTCACTGGGGAAGATGGGAACTGATACAGGTGATCGGTGAGCCAGTCACGGCCAGTGACAGCCAAATCGAAATTGCCATTCGCGACTTGGAGAGGCATATCTTGCGGACGAATAACCGTGATGAAGAAACCTGCCGGTCCGTGCGGACGCCGGTTTCCCGTTGTTGAAGGGTAATCGTCTACCACCAACCCCGCTGCATCCAGCACACGGCGCACATGCAACTGTTGGTGCCCATCAGGCAAAGCCAGACGCACCACATCCGCATCCTTCGCAAAACTATCTACCAATACCTGAAGGGGAGAAATCTTGGCGGGCGGTTCAGTGATAGTAACTTCTGGCAAGTGGGGGTTAAAAGTATCTAGTAACCATGCCATGTCTTTCGTCTTCAAGCTTTGCGCATTGACAATAAGGCAAGCCCGAAAATCCACTAGTTTTCCTAGAGAAACCAGCCCGCCCTTGGCAACCTCATCCGCACTTTTGCGGGAAAGCAGCACAAGTTCGGCATTCTCCGGCGGGTAGCCATCAGCCGCCCCCCAAAGAGGGTAGATACTAAAGCGCGACAGTCTTAGCTCTGCAGCTAAGCGTTCTGCTAAATTGGGGTACTCGCTTGCGATACGCACCTGACTATTCTGCGTCATTAGAACGCCATCCCCCAGTCGTTCTGGGGCAGCAGCCACGAATACTCCACCCTCGCCATATCCCAACTCCCGTAACTTGACAAGGGCGCTATGGGGAAACTTCACGAGTTGTTCGGTAAGCCAGTCAAGCCCACAAACCCCCAGGTCATAGTTGCCGATAGCCACCTGGATGGGGATGTCTTTCTCTTGGAACATTTTGGCTGCGAGCCCCGGAAAGCGCCCTGATGTAAGGCGGTAAAGACGCGCCTTATCACTGTAATCGTCAAGCTCCCAACCGGCCCGCTTTAAAAGTTCGGCTGTATGTGCAAGAAGGCGGCCCTTGGGCAGCGCAACGCGCAACCCCGCTAGGCCTGCAGTAACCACTTCGTAACCTCTGAAACACTCTCGCAGACAGTCCTCTCTCCCGTTAAGACTGTAACAGCGAATTGCCCCAATGCATTTACCTCAACGGTCCAGGCATTGGGCAAAGCTTCTCCCAAGGCCAGGCGAGCAGGAATGCCAGCATTTCGAAGAGCTATTATCACAGCCGCCCCAGATTTATACTGCTCCGGTGGGCAAGCTACAGATACACATAATGGTTGAGTCTCATTTTTCGGGAGACGCTCCATGAGGCGATCCATGTACAGCGCAAAGCCCGCTGCGGGGGTGTCATCACCGCCCAAAACCGAAATCAGTCGGTCGTAACGGCCACCGCCGCCTATGTTCTCCTCTCCAACATAGAGACGGAAGATGAGTCCTGTATAGTACTCAAAGCCCTTGCCAGCTGTCATGTCAACCTGGCATGGTACTCCCAGTGCCTCAATAAGCTCAAAACTGCGGATGAAATCATCCAGTGCCGCACGGTAGTCGGGCGCCGCTCTCGGGGCGAGGGCACGCAGATTTTTTAGATATCCCGAGGATTCACCCCGCGTATCACAGAGGAGCTTCATGGCCTCCAAGCACTGAGGACTGGCAACCTTAACGCCAACCAAAGCCTCAGCACCTCGGTCCAAGATACGAGTAAAGAGGACATGCTGCTCCTCAGATGAAATACCGAGACCTGCGAGGGCAGCGCGGATAAGCCCCGCGTGGGAAAGCCTAATACTTATGTCAGCCACACCCAACTTGCCAAGCGCAGCAAGCGCAAGTGTCACCAGATCGGCATCCCCCAAGGGGCTGCCTGCCCCGATGAGCTCCGCCCCGCATTGCCACCGCTCGCGCGCTTTGGTACCTGTTTCCTCGAAAACAAACGTGTCGGTAACATAAAAGAGACGGGCTGGCTTTTCCTTAGCCAGCTGCTCAAGGTATAGGCGAGCAGCGGGAATGGTGGCGTCTGGCTTGAGCACCACTCTCTCCCCACTCCAACCATCCCAATCAAGGAACGAGTACACCCTCCGTAACATACCTGGTGTGAGGGTGCCAGCAGCAGTGAAAAGGTGAAGATACTCAAGTGTAGGCGTCCTAATCTCGGTATAACCTGCCTGAAGGCAGGCTTCACGGAAAGGCAGCTCAACTCGCCGAAACTGCACCATATCCGCCGGAAGCATATCACGGCAGCCTTTGCATTTCTGAATCTGCATTATATGTTACCCCGTCTAGTCAATTTCAAAGTCGCCCGGTACAAAGAGCCACGATGCTATCGTGGCAGTAAAGACTGACAAACGCACAAATTAATTGATTATTCTACACTACAATAAATACCCCATTCAACCCAGTTGCGCACACAGAGCTCTTCTGTTTATACTTAAATAGAGCTTCTTTGGGAGGGGTGACATGAAACGGGTTATGGCGCTCGGGATTTTTATTTTCGGGGTTTGTCTTCTTTCCTCACCCATCCAAGCTGCGGGACCTGCGGCAGTCCCCGCCGTTGCTCAATCAACGCTTTTTTTTGCTGGTGACCTCAGGGGTTTCTTTGGCGACCCCAATGTAGCCTATCTCTTTTTGTCCTTGGCCATCTTGGGTCTCATCATTGAAATCGTCACCCCGGGTTTCTATTTACCCGGCCTTTTCGGAATTATTGCCGCCGCCCTAGCGTTCTATGCCCTAGGGTTACTTTCGGTGAACCCCCTTGGACTTACACTAATCATTATAGCATTGCCCCTCTTTGTCTTTGGTGCCTACCGGGCAGCGGCATTTATCCCTTCCACGCTTGCGGGCATTATTGCCCTCGCAGCGGGCTCACTCTGTCTTTTTCACACCGGGCTCAGTATACACCTGGCCCTCATAACGTTTGTGGTAACCGTCATGTCTATTGCTTTCATCTTAACTTCTAACAGCGTGGTAAAATCTCAACGCCGACGTGTTGCCACAGGTTCCGAAGACCTGCTCAACCGCACCGCTGTGGTGCGCACTCCGCTGGAGCCCAGCGGCACAGTCATGGTAGAGGGGGAACTGTGGCAGGCAGAACTTGATTATGGCCAAGCCCAGGTAGACGAAGAGGTTGTTGTAACCGCCATTCATGGTTTAAAGCTAATCGTTGCTAAAAAAAAGGAGGCGACTAAATGATCTTCATACCAATCACCATCGCGGTCCTCATCCTGTTTCTCCTAGCTAGTGCCATCAGAGTGGTCAATGAATACGAGCGGGGAGTTGTTTTCAGGCTAGGACGGCTGGTGGGCGCGCGTGGGCCGGGTCTTTTCCTCATCATTCCGTTCATCGACCGCATGACCAGAGTGGATCTGCGTGTTATTACTATGGATGTTCCAGCCCAAGATGTAATAACGCGTGATAACGTAACAGTCCGGGTAAACGCCGTGGTCTATTTTCGCGTCATCAACCCCGAGGCAGCCGTGGTAAAAGTGCTAAGCTATGTCAAGGCAACATCGCAGATCTCCCAAACCACCCTGCGCAACGTACTCGGACAGCACGAACTGGATGAACTGTTAACCCAGCGCGAGAAACTTAACGATACGCTGCAAAAGATTATCGACGAACAGACAGATCCTTGGGGAGTAAAAGTAAGTATTGTGGAAATTAAAGATGTCGAGCTCCCCGAAACCATGCGCCGCTCCATGGCTGCCCAAGCAGAAGCCGAGCGTGTACGCCGCGCCAAAATCATTCATGCCGAGGGCGAACTTCAGGCATCAAAGAAACTTTCCGATGCCGGTAGCGTAATCGCAAAGGAACCGGTGACGCTCCAACTCCGCTATTTGCAAACACTCACCGAGATCGCCACCGAGAAGACCAACACCTTGATCTTCCCTGTGCCTATCGATCTGATTGCGCGTTTTATGGAGCACCGAGAAGAATCGAACCCACCCAAGAAGGTCGAGGAAAAAGGGAAAAAGTAACAATCCCACGGTTAAACTACAAGGCAGCCGTGCCATCGCAATAGTATGTTAGACAAGAGGCACGGCTGCCTTGTTGCATTATAGCCGTGCGCTTTTATAGAGAAAGCCATTGCTATACGGCATCAAAGCCAACCACAACTTATGCTTTCAGAGTAACATCACCTGCAGGCACTTTCATCAGAGAACCGCCACTCAATCGTAGCAGAAGTACCCCGTCTGGTGTCACGTCCTCCGCCACCCCCTCGTAGAGCACCTCTCCCGCACGCACTTGTACCGCTTTGCCAAGTGTTATAAGACGAGTACGCCAAGGCTCAAACACCGGCTTTCCGTTGAGGAGTGCCTCATACCAATGCTCAAACTTTGCCAAAAGAGCGCGCAGTACCGCCGCGCGCGAGAGTTCCA
>CAYOAR010000188.1:0-2404 GCA_964402105.1 uncultured Dehalococcoidales bacterium | reverse complement strand
CCAGCTATACCCGCAACTATGATAATTTCTGACGGCGTGTTTCTCATTATTGTGACACAAATCATAGACCAATCGTTCGTTTGCAATTAATATACCATACTATTAATTAATATATAGTTAGTTCAAAATAGTCACCCTGGCATGAACGGATAGTACAAAAATAATTTCGAGGTGAGGACATCAAGCGATGAAAGCAAAGGCAATATTCACACGGAAAAGAGTTCTGACAACCGCTTTGGCGGTAGCCCTGCTGCTAACGGTTTTTCTGCCGAATCAGCAGCGTTATACCGCCGCCGATATTACTAACACCGACAAGAATTTTGGTGTGAACGGCAGGATTCTCCCCGCCAGCATGGCCGGCGATACCTCAGACTGGATTGAGATTGCGCGAAATGGCGACTACGCTCTGATTATTCGTAAAGATGTACTCCCCATTGGCCAAGTGGCGTTTGATGCCCGAAATATTGATGCTTACCAAATCTCTGACGTGCGAAATCGCGTGAACACTTGGTTTAAGTCTACTCTTAACAGCAACGCTAGGCTGCGCGACTTCACGGTACTCCCCAACGTATTGGCAGAAATCGGCTACTTTGGGGTAATAACCAATGGGTTTACAAAGCCCTCGACGACATCGGTAAGAACCGGTGACGATGTGGCTTTCCTGCTGAGCTTTGCCGAAGCTGCTATGTTCTGCAGCGAAAACTACGCGACCAGCTCAACGACCGTAACTGCAAGCCCGGCGCTTGCTAAAGCGAACTACAACAAATTGAGCACAACGCCTGCTGATGGGGCATACCGAGCATTCTTTTGGTTACGCTCGGGCGGGAACAACGCCGGCACAACTAAGAGTGCCAGCTCTGTCGGTACTCACGGAATTGGATTGGTTAACTGTGTATACGCAAGTTCCTCCCAAGCCGCCTATCCGTATGTCCGCCCGGCACTTTGGGTAGGCTTGGGGATTTTTGAAACCAAGGGCACTGTCAATGTTATCCATAAGGATGCTGACGATGGGAGTGGTCTTGGCCAAGCGAGTCACGTTCTCAATCCCGGCAGTTATGGCCCCTATGGTCCGGAGACTTTCCCGGGTTACGGACCGGGGGTCTTAGCCCCTGGGAGCGATCCGCCGTCAGGCACGATTGCTGCCGGCATAACCAAAACTGTTACCTACCTTTATACTAAAATACCGCCCCCCGTAACTATTATTGTTAATCATTGGGGAACAGATGGTATGGATTTGTGGCGGGAGGACTACGAGATTAGTGCCGGCCCGTACGGACCATACGGTCCTCTTCCTTTCTTTAGTTATGGTCCAGGCAGATGGGATTCCACCAGTGACCCCAGATCAGGTACAGCCGCACCCGGTGCCACTATAACTATTGTCTTTCTATATGATCCTCTTTAGCCGAGATTAGTATTATTGAAATAGCCTGGTCTTGGTACCAAGACCGGGCTATTTTGTTGTCGGAGGTACTTCCTCTGGGAGCTCGCTTATGCCACCGCAAAAGAGGCAGAGGTTTTGGCGGCAACTTAACTTAAAGCGTTATAGCGGTAAATCCTTTTCCTTAAAGACCTTCACGCTTATGGCGTAAAGCACAATGCCGATTACGGCAAAGACGGTGAACTGGATCCAAACGCTGCCCCCCGAGATGATAGCTTGCGGGTCATACAGGGTGTTAAGCGACAGATACTTGAAGTTTTCAAGGTTGTCGCCAAGTCTGGCTAAGGTGTGGAATAAGTAGAAAGCGATTGGTATGCCTGCGCCCAAAGCCATTGAGTTTTTGGATAGGTTGAAAACGCAGGAGCACAGGAACGAGATACTGCTGATAGCAAACATCAACAGAAACACTCCCAGATTCAACACCAGAAAGTCTTTTACGCTGAACCCTATTCCTTCGTCCAAGGAGACCTGCTCGGCTGCGAGCTGAGTATTTACGATGCCAATAACGTACTCCTTAGGCATACCGGAGGCATCAGCTGCGGCATTAAGGGCAGCCTCGCTGCCCTTAAGCCTTTTCATGTTTGAGGCGAGGGTGGCAACATCTGTATTTAGGACCTCGGCAGCCGCGGACATACCGGCCAAGATCTTGTTTTGCATTTCTTGGGCTTGCTCCGTCGGCATGGACATGCGGGCGATTTCCTGGTCAAGATAGGCAGCGTAAGCGGCGGGGCTCATGCCCATGACCTGCGCTCCGGCAGCCAAGGCGCCCTCATCGGACTTTATTAGAGCGGGGTTGTCTCTTACCTCGCTTAAGTCTTTGCCAAGGGTGTCGGCAGCCGCCTGGAAAGCGGCGCTCGCAATTTTCTGCCCGAGATAGATGCGGTAAACATCCTCCTCCATGGCTCTGACCCTTGCCCCTCGCTTGAGGGCCTCGTCATTGGCAAGAATTACTTTTAGGTCTCCGGC
>CAYOAR010000187.1:0-4115 GCA_964402105.1 uncultured Dehalococcoidales bacterium | reverse complement strand
GTCTTTTTGTAAAGACGAAAACCAAAAGGCAGGAGTTCTTTGCCAAATACATCTTTGTACTGTTTTGAAAGGCTATTCATTTCAACCTCAAGATGTTCATGCGAATGCTGGCACAAGAAAAGGAGCGGCAACTCCATTTGTAAGTGTTATCAGGCATTCATAGAAATGTTCGATAGCATAAAAGAACCGCCACATGATAGCAACCATGAGCACTGCAACATGGTTCGGATTTCAGACGAAATGGTGAGCCGCTGAGGAATCGAACCTCAAACCGGCTGATTAAGAGTCAGCTGCTCTGCCAATTGAGCTAGCGGCCCACGCCAGCAACATTCTATTCTATCAAGGCTATACGTGTTTTAGCAAATAAACTGCGAGTTCACAATCTGGTTACGGTAGATTACGCCAACTCACCGCCTGCTTCAAGTCATCACGGCTGGTAAAAGATGAAGCCACCTGTACGAAGTCGGCCAGAGAGGCGCTTATACTTCGCAGGATTTGCATATCTGCGCCAATGGGATTCTCAAAACCCGGCTGGTTGGCATAACAGCCATAGAAAGCAAAGTAAGCTTGGTTCAACTTACGGATGTAGTAGCCATGCTCCGCAAATTCCTGGCGCCTTGCCTCCATGTAAGCCTCAGCCTCCGCTACATTTCCAATCTCCAATAGAGCATCTACCTCGCTACGAGCGCCACAGAGCTCGCCATAAAAGTCAAAAGAAACCCACTCAGCCTGCGTAGCCGAAATCAATTCTACTTTTTGATAAAAGCGCGCATAGACTTCGGCTGAAAGCTCAGCTGCCACCATGCCTGCCAGTGTTTCGTTCATAATGACAATGTCCAAAGGCTGAGAAATGCCCATTTCATACAGAGCATAGCGGAAACCCAGCGGGCGAAAAAAGAGGTATTGGTGGAACCACTCCTCTGCGGCAATATCCAGAGCCGTGCGCAAGCCATAGTTGTTATTGACAAAAGACGGGTAAGTGGCGATACCCCCTAGCTCAACCACAATGGCCGAGACACCAAGCTCCTCAACGGCGTCCTCCAAAGCAATGGCATCCGTCTGGCTGATATTGGGATTAAGGGTGATACTCAAATAACGGTCAATACGCTCGCGCGGCGAAACCACCAGAAGCTGGGGTGGCTCTTGCAGCCTTAGTTTTATCGGCGGAAAGGTTAGGTGTACGCTCCAGTATGAATCAAGGGGATTATAGATACCTAGGGCAGCTGCAGCTAAGCTCAATTGCCGTGCCAAGATTTCCTCTGTCTCCCTTTCAATAGCTACCCGCTTTGCGGAAAGAGCATCCAATTCCGCCTGAAGAGCAGGAACGTCTCCTTGGGTGAAACCGCCTTGGATATTATCTATCTGCCATCGCAGATTGTTCTCGCGTGCCACGAGATCGAAATAGGCAATCACTAATGTACTGTCAGTGGAGTTTTGGGCTAGAGGACGGCGCACAAGCGCTTCAATCTCTTGCGAGAATGAGTCGAGCTCCCAGCGAAAGAGCGAGAAAGTATAGGGGCGGGCAAGATGGTTTATCTTCTCTTTTAGGCTTGGTGCGACACCACAACCGGTAAGAAGAATAAGCAGCCCAAGTACTGCTAAGAAAAGGCGCTTCACCAACTTAGTCCAATCTGGCTGCGGTGCGCGCAAGCTCCCAT
The DNA here is from genome assembly GCA_964402105.1 of uncultured Dehalococcoidales bacterium. Classification (GTDB taxonomy): domain Bacteria; phylum Chloroflexota; class Dehalococcoidia; order Dehalococcoidales; family UBA1222; genus WRNP01. Next base: position 2,457 of record CAYOAR010000187.1, on the reverse strand, counting down.
GAATAGCCATAGAGATGCATGCCCTTGCTCACCGCAATGATCTCCCCATCATCGACACCGATCTCCTGCCCCATATACTCTTTGAGGAGCTGCATGGCTGCAAGGTTGGAGGGAAAGCCTGCCCAGAGATCCCAGCTTCTGAAATAAGCGACAAAGTGCAGCTTGCCATAGCGGATACGGGTATCAATGCCGCGCAGGCATGGCGGATCGGACAAAAAGATAGAGTGTGCATCACCCACTGCCATATAAGCCTGATTCGTATTAAAACCATCGTTCTTGTACATACGGATAACCTCGGCAATCTGCGGTTCAAGGTACTGACCATAGGTGTATTGCTCACCCTCTGCACGTTGCGAAGTCATAAGATACGGCAGGTAGCTTTCAATATACTCCATGGTGGACGGCGCAGGCACACCCGGCGGAACGTCCGGGGTAAGAGGACGCGCCGCTGGGTTCTTAATTTGTACCATGACCATATCAAGCTCTTTGCGCTGCTGCCCGGCATAACTCCCGCGCTCAATGGTATACTCGTAGCCCTCAGTCAACACTTTCCTAAGACAAAGAAACCAAGCCTCCGAGAGGTCACGAGCATCGACTAAGGATACGTTCATGTGTCCTACCTTCTAAACAGCGCTAAAAATCGATCTTGGTACGCCTCAAAGAGCCCCCAGCGCTTCAGTTCATCCTTAAGTTCACCCGGCTTGATGGCTCCGCGGTAAAGCTGACTAAACATCTCCTCAATACGCAACCTAGCACCCTGAGGCACACCATCATCATCTACTCGTAACAGTCCGCGCGAGCCAAGCTCACGTACGTTTTCCCCGAACGAATTCCCGGTCATTTCGAAGATGAACTTCATAAGCGAAACGTCCCACATCTCATCCATACCGCGGATGATAGTCGCAAGGGGATTGTTTTTTTCGTCGATTTCTCTGTTTATCTTCTCAATCACTGTGCGAGGGCCGTCGCTCATGATATCCAGTCCGCCCGGCTCATTGCGGTAAGTATAATATATACCCGGTGCGTGCGGCCCATGTTCGGCCATAAGTTTTGTCAGGTAGTGCCGGGCATCAGCACTGAACCCTTCTACCTGCGAGAGGTAATGCGGAGTCACAATGCGCGGGCGGTTCGCGACCACCCGGCCGCGGCGCACCACCGTTTCTTCGGTAGCACCTTCTGCATAAACCGGTTGTGTAACTAGGTAGTACTCGATGTTTGTCACACCAAAGGTTGCCAATGCCTGCCTAGGCGGCCTAATCACCTGTGTCAGGCTAATCGCCCGGCTGAGCTTCTCTTCGTCGTTCATGGTTTAGTTAATTCTGGACAGTTCCCGTTTAAATTCATCTAGGAGCTTATGATACTGCTGATCAAACTGAGCTGACACACGTCGCCACTCTTCTTGGAACTGTGGGAGACTCTCAACGCTAAGTTTAACGCCTTCAAGCCCTCCCACCCCACCAAGCTGTTTGTCCATCGCATGCCTAAGCTTAAGCTCAAATTGATCCTTAAGCGCTTCATAAGTCTCCTTGCGCTGCTTCTCGCCCTGATCGGTATAGTGCCCCAATACTTGGCGTATCTGATCTATCAGGCGCGGGGCGGCATCGCGGTCTTTCTTAAGCAGCATAATCCCATCAAGAGCCCTCTTGTTGCGAGTCTTGGCAGCATCATTTGTAGGTAAGACAACCGCAGCCAAAAGTACCGACTCCAAGCCTTTCTTTATGTAAGGCAAGGCGTGAGTAGGCTGTGCGGCAAGTTCAGCGCCAAGATCATGCCCATCTTTTAGGTATTTTGCTGCCAGCCTCTCCCCTTCTGGTAAATATTTCCAGCGGAGCCTGTCGGCATCTGTAACATCACCCACGCGCTCAATCTTCTCTTGAGCGATGTCCCTAGCATTCTTGATTTCGTCCATTGCGAACCTCTGCCTATGTTATTCTTTATTAATCATATCAAAATATAAGCCGCTTTTGGGAATGAGTTGGCGCTTTCACTTGCCGCCTCACGAGCAAATAATCAATAGGCAAGCTAACAACTACTTGAACGCGGCAGTCCGAGGCGACTAGCTTTCTCGGTGCCCCAGCAGCCAATACTCAAAGCTATCTGCCAAGGCAAGCCAGCTTGCCTCAATGATATTAGTCGAGCTCCCCACGGTATGCCACTGCGTGGTGCCATCGGAGGACTCAATGAGCACCCTTACTTGAGACTCCGTGCCAGTGCTTTCCTCCAAAATCCTGACTTTGTAGTCAACCAGTTTGACCGCCGATAGCCTTGGGTAGAATTGGCAAAGGGCTTTGCGCAAAGCATTGTCCAAAGCATTGACCGGACCATCGCCCTCGGCAGCGGTATGCATCACATCGTGCCCCACCCGCACCTTGACCATAGCCTCGGAGAGCATGCCTTCGCCGTATTGCGCATTTCCCAATCGGCGCGACTTTTCCACAATGACCATAAAATCAACAA
>CAYOAR010000186.1:0-2815 GCA_964402105.1 uncultured Dehalococcoidales bacterium | reverse complement strand
AATTAGGAAGGTGGCAAAGTAGATGGCACGCCCCGATACGGATGAGTATTTTTTAAAGATCGCGGCAGTTGTTGCCGAGCGCTCTACCTGTCTCCGGCATCATGTAGGCGCGGTCATGGTGCGAGATAAGCAGATTCTCTCGTCTGGCTATAACGGGGCTCCGGCGGGACTATCAGATTGCCTCGCCTTAGGTTGTCTTCGCAATGAGCTCGGTATTCCTTCCGGCACGCGCCACGAAACTTGCCGAGCTGTTCATGCCGAGCAGAATGCCATTATCCAAGCAGCGTTGCATGGAGTGAGTCTAGAGGGGGCAACCATTTATTGTACCCATACTCCCTGTATTCTATGTGCCAAAATGCTTACCAACGCTAAGATAGAGCGCTATGTGAGCTACGGAAAATACAACGATGAAGCTTTCATTCCCCTTTTCGAGCAGGCGGGCATTCGATTTGAGTGGCAAAGTAGACCCCCGCAGGCGATTACCTTTTTAGATTGATGACTTGGTGGTCGGGATGGAAGAGGTCTTCTTGCGAATATGCCCAGCTTACACACCAGGGTCAGCGTAAATCCTACCGCTGGTGCTTGGGCGACCCGCCGCCGCTGGCCTGAGATTGAAAGCCTACTTCGCGGCGGCGATTTGTCTTTTGATTTCCAATATACCGAGGGCAGGGGGCATGCCGAGTTGCTTGCTCGCACTGCAGCTCTAGATGGTTGTCGTTTTCTGGTTGCAGTGGGTGGTGACGGTACAATTAACGAAGCAGTCAACGGCATCCTCTCCTCGGGATGTGCCGAGGCGATTACTCTGGGTATCATTGGCACCGGTACCGGCAACGACCTCATCCGCTCGCTGGAGGTACCGCGTGATTATAGAGCTGCCTGCCGTTGTCTGTTAACAGGCTATCAGAGGCATGAAACCAGTTTTGAGGAATGGGGTACTTGCATTGATGTGGGGTTGGTGGAGTATACCTCGGGCGGCGTACGCCATACCCGCTATTTTGTGAATGGGGCAGGCGTGGGCTTTGATGCCGAGGTGGCAGATGCAGCCAAAAAAGTGCCTTGGCGCATCGGCAATACCATCCCTTTTGTAATAGGACTCATTCGCATGTTGCCTGCCTATCGGAATAAACAGATGAGGGTTGCGGTCGATGGCAGAATCGAGGAGCGCCGTGTATTGAGCGTTGTCATCTCTAATGGGGCTTATTTCGGCGGGGGCATGAAAATTGCTCCTGATGCCTCGATCACTGATCGGAAGCTGGACGTGGTCATTATCGGTGATGTTGGTAAACTGGAGTTACTCAGAGTCTTCCCGCGTGTCTACAAAGGCACGCATGTCACTCATCCCAAGGTGATGATTGAAAGGGCTGAGGAGATTTCCATAACATCCAAAGAGCGCATTCTACTCCAAGCTGACGGCGAGATTTTGGGCGAAGGTCCGGTCAGTTTTCGCATTCTGCCCCAGGTTCTTCGCCTCGCACTTTAATATTGGCCTCAGCGAGGCTAAATCATATAGACGATATACACATCGTTTGCTATCATATTTCCATGCCTAGACCTACCACAAAAGAACAACTTTTATCGCAGAGCCAGCTGGCTCTAGATGAGCTTATGGGTGTTGTCGCATCTTTGCCGGTGGCACAACGAATTGGAGTCGGTGCCTGCGGCGATTGGTCGGTGAAAGACATTTCATGCCACTTGCATGCCTGGCACGAGTTGTTTGTTGTCTGGTACCGCGAGGGCATGGCTGGGGGCAAGCCCGCCATCCCAGCGCCGGGCTTTACTTTTAAAGACACCCCGATCTTGAATGAAAAGGTATACCGAGAATATAAAGAACTTGATTATATTGAGGCCGTGACTCGCCTTATAAAGTCACATCAATGGGTGATGGCGCTTGCTGGAAACCACACCGAAGCCGAGCTTTTCACAAAACAATGTTATCCTTGGACTGGTTCTACTTCACTCGGTGCGTACTTCACGGGCTGTCTGTCGAGCCATTATAATTGGGCAAATGGACTGGTTAAGAAATGGAGGCGAGGATTGGTGATGTTGGGTGCGGGGGATGAGGAGTGAAGCATCGTATGTCGCGTTACTGCGCCAAGGCTCTTGTGGTACTTGCTGCCATCGTTGCGCTCGCAGGCATAGGCATGACTGTGATCATTGGCATCGGCATGACAAATGTGATTGCCAGGGTAATCGTATTCTTGGCAGGCTTTATTCTTACCGCGATTTCTGCTACTATACTGGTGGCTGTTGCGCAGCTCGTGTTTCTTATTATGCGTGTGGAAGCGGAGCTTGCCGATATTGCGGCCAAACTGGAACTCCAAAAGGGCGATTAGCTCAGCTGGTTAGAGCACAGTCCTGATAAGACTGGGGTCCCTGGTTCGAATCCAGGATCGCCCACCATTCTATGCGAGCTTGACACCGTTGCATTTGCAAGGCTTTCGTTCCTTTGCCCAGATATTTATATAGAGTGTTATCGCGCCATACAATTCTCCCCCTATACTATTTTGGTCGTGGGATACGAAACCGCCTGCTATTTCTGGGGTGTATCGATTGCGACCCCATTGCCGTTATTGGTATCAGCATTAATAGTTTGCGCAACGCAATGGACTTATTTTTCCGACTGCTATAAAATAGACCGCCCTTTTATAAGCGTGAGAGACGGCTTTTGGTGGTTGTGTTTTGGGGCTGATGGGTTTAATCAGCGGCTCGGATTTACAATCTAACCGCAGGCTTATTTTAACAGCTACAGGAGCACCATGCGCAAAAAGGTCCTTATCCTTGGCGGTGGTTTTGGCGGTTTGGCCGTTGCTAAGGC
>CAYOAR010000185.1:0-7569 GCA_964402105.1 uncultured Dehalococcoidales bacterium | reverse complement strand
TACGTCACCTCGGGCATTAATAGCAGCAAGCTCGGCGCGTGAGGCTTTCTCTTCGGCGGCCTTGCGCGCCGCCTCTGCCGTTTCGCGAGCCGTAAGTTCCACCTCTTCGGCTTTGCGCGCCGCCTCTTCAGCGGCATAGCGGGCAGCGCGGGCAGTTTCTTCGGCTTTTTGAGCAGCCCTCTCGGCATTTAGGGCCGCCTCTTCGGCCGCAGCGGTTGCTTCTTCCGCCGCCCGCCTCGCGGCAGCCACAGCCGCTTCCGCAGCCTTGGTGGCAGCCGAGGCAGCCTCACAGGCCACCCTCATGGCATCTTCGGCATTTAGAATAGCCTTCTTGCTGGCCTCTTCCGCCCGCCTAGCAGCCTCGTCGGCCGCTTTCTTAAAAGCCTCTAGGGCTTTTCGTGATTCTTTATCAGCCTCTTCCGCTTTGCGCGCAGCCTCGTCAGCGGCGAGTTTGGCTTGCCTTGCCGTCGCCTCTGCCTTGGCAGCCGCCTCCTGGGCAGCACGAGTGGCTGTGTCGGCGGCTTTTTCTCCGGCATGGGCAGCCTCAACCGCCCTGGCCTCAGCCTCTTTTGAAGCCTTGGTTGCTGATGCGGAGGCTTCGCGGGCTAAGCGCGCGGCTTCTTCAGCCCGCCTAGCAGCCTCGGCGGCGGCTTCAATATTGGCACCCATTTCTGCCAAAACATCTGGCAGAGGCTTGGTCATGATTTCGTGGGCACTGAAACTCTCACCACTGGCGCGGGTTGTCTCTACTTTGCGGGGCACCATATTGAACTCCTACCTCCTTATTTATTCACGATTCGCCAAGACGCTGATTGAGGCTCGTTTACACACCGCCGATGCTCAAATAATACTGCGCCTCCTTTTGTCAGTTCCTCAACATTATCTCGGGCACAGTTTATATCATCCAAGTTATACTAATCAATAGGCAGCTATGCCTAAGATGAACCGTTTCCCGTCCGCCTGAGAAGTTCGTTAAAGGCTGAAAACCACTTATTTTTAAGATCATCCGACCAGTTCGGATCTAAACTCGGAAACTTATCTAGCAATAGCTTGTCCATCGTATTTCCAGAACCAATGATAGGCGTGTCTTGTGGAATTTCTGTCCCTATCTTTTTGTCCGCAGTTTTTCGTCCGGTTTTTTTGGACACACTTCCCCCGCGTCCGTTGCGGGTTTTACTCATAACAAATGGGGACAGCTTGATATCACCGGCGGTAGCTAGGGAGATATAGAACTTAATGCATTTCCTAACTACTTCACCGGCAAGCTGGAAGTTGTCACGGAAAGCCTCATCCAACTGAGCATAGGTCGCTGTCTGCGGATCGGGAGCATCTTGAGCCAGAAAGCCATAGGCTTCACGCACGATTCTCCGGATTATTTCTGCGCGCTCACTGCCTCGGCTGCCGGCAAGCTGTCTTAGTTTTAAAGTAGGGAAGCCGTTATTATCGGTAAGATCCAAGAAGCGCAGAGCTGCAACCATCTGGCCGCCGTTGGTGCCTGAAAGCCGGGACCCCCAGTAGCTCCGATCAATGCGGGCCGGCATCGCGTGCTGCAGCCCCTCTAAGAAGTTCCAGAAAGTACGGAAAGACACATAGGGCGGCGGCAGCTTTTTCCTGAGGTTTGATGCCGGCAACACATCTGCCATTTTAAGCTTGTTCCTTCATATTACCATTTGCCTGCCGTAACAGATCTTGTCTCGCTTTTCTCCCCAGACAGGAGAGGGCGCCAAGCGGATGTGCCCCGCGGGAGAGCTGCGCGCCTTTGAGATATCCATTGTATGGTATCGCTATGGAATAATGCAACTGGACAAAAACATTTTAGGTCTTGGACTAAGTTAATTTCTTATGGAATATTTTAGGACAAAATTGGACAGTAGTTGACCGTTAGCTTTGACAATACTTATGATTCGGACAAAATTTATTCCTGAGGGCACCGGGGGCACCCCCACCGGCTGCCGCAGATGAGAAGGAGCGAGAATGGGCACGGCAATCGATTATCAAAAAGTGATGACGGAGATTGTCTACATCAATCTTCCCGGCCCGGTGGATCCCACCCCAGGTATGAGCGGCGGCGAGTTGCTGCATGGCTTCCTAACCGACCTATATAAGGCTGATAGCATTGAGTTCAAAAATATGCTTAATGCTCTCTGCCTTAAGTGGAACGTCCACTATCGTGAACAGCGCAGATAAAAGATAAATAGAAAGAAGATGCCAAGATTATTACTAAAAAAGAGGTAGTGCATGAAAAGGCGTAAAATAGCGTCAATAGACGTCGGTACCAGCAAGGTATGCACCATTATGGCCGATACCGATGGGGCAGATCTGCGTATTTTGGGCGTCGGCATCACCCCCTCCCGCGGCTTGCAGAAAGGGCAGGTCGTTGGCCTTAACGAAGCAAAAGAATCGATTCGCCACTCCGTTCATATGGCAGAGCAAGCCGCCGGCTACCGGCTGGAATCAGCCGTGGTCAGCATTACCGGACGGCATATAAGCTCAATAAACAAACGCGGGGTAGTAGCCATTACCTCCAACCGGCAAATGGTGCGCCAGGATGACGTAGACCGAGTGCTTGAGGTTGCCCAGAGTGCCGTAGAGACAGGCTTAGGTGACGGCACTATCTTGCATCTTCTCCCTCAATACTATGTGGTAGACGGGCAAGAGGGCATCAAGAACCCAGTCGGCATGCATGGTTTTCGGCTAGACGTGGAAACGCATATCGTCACCGCCGCCCAGTCGGTGGCCGAGAACCTGGCCAAGTGCATCCGCAGCTTGGGCATTGAGATTGATAACCTGATATTCGAGCCCCTCGCCTCTACCGAGGCAGTGCTGACCGAAAATGAGCGCCAAGGGGGAGTGGTCGTAGCCGACATCGGCGGCGGTACCACCGGAGTTGCTGTCATCTATAACGGTAACGTCATCCACACCTCGGTGCTGCCGGTAGCAGGCCACTCCTTAACCCACGACATCTCCGTTGGACTGGGGATTTCATCAGAATTCGCGGAGGAGATTAAGAAAAAATACGCCAGCGTGGAAGCTATTTCCGACAAGCTGGCTGATCGCACCCTCATTGAGGGCGGTCAGGCTGTCCCCTACAGTGAGCTATACGAGATCGTTCGCTCTCGCATGGAAGAGACCTTGCGCCTCATCATACTTGAGATACCGGATGGTATCAAAGCTCTGCGCGGCGGGCTCGTTCTCACCGGCGGCTCATCCCAGTTGCCGGGCTTGGTGGAACTGGGGCTTGAGATCGCCCATATGCCGGTACGCGTCGGTCTACCGCCAAAACTTTACGGCGTATCAGACAATCTGACCGGGCCAGAATGCGCCACAGGGGTGGGCTTGCTCATGTGGGAGCTTTCGCACGCCGAAGGATTCCGTCCGAAACTTGATGAGCGTCCTCGTACTTTCATGTCTGATTTTGTCGGCGTATTCAGCCGGGCTAGGTAAGTTTTGAGTTGTAAGTAGCGAGCCATGAGTGCCCTTTGCTTTCACAAAACTCGGGCTCGGTACCAGCTCAAAACCAAGAACTTGTAACTCAAAACTTAAAAAATAATAAGGAGAAAAAAGTTGGCCAGAACAATTCACGTCCAGAGTGATGCCAAGATAAAAGTGATCGGTTGCGGCGGCGGCGGCTGCAATGCCGTAACGCGCATGGTGCGGGAAAACATCCGCGGGGTCGAGTTTATTGCCATGAACACCGATGCCCAGCATCTGGCTATCACCGAAGCCCCTACCCGTATTCAGCTCGGTGAGAAAAATACCCGAGGCTTGGGTGCCGGCGGCGATAACCGGATGGGCCAAAAAGCTGCCGAAGAAAGCCTTGATGATATCCGCCAAGTGGTGGCCGGAGCCGATATGGTCTTCGTCACCGCCGGTATGGGCGGCGGCACAGGCACCGGCTCGGCCCCAGTGGTTGCCGAAATGGCCAAATCAATCGGTGCACTCACCATCGCCATCGTAACCAAGCCTTTCAGCTTTGAAGGAGCCCATCGTTCGAGGGTCGCCGAAGAAGGCATTGCCGAACTTATGCCGCGCGTGGACACCTTGGTCATCATCCCCAATGACCGCTTATTTGAAATCTGCGACAGCAAGACCGGTGTCGACGGAGCTTTCCAGCTCGCCGATGAGGTTTTGTGCAACGGCGTACAGGCCATCGCCGAGGTCATCACCGTACCCGGCCTCATCAACTTGGACTTCGCCGACGTTCGTTCTGTTATGAAAGATGCCGGCCCTGCCTGGATGTCCATCGGCCGAGGCGGAGGCGGCCCCAACCGAGCCGTCGAGGCAGCTAAACAAGCACTCACCTCGCCGCTACTTGATGTCACCGTTGATGGCTCGAAGGGCGTTATCTTCAATATCACCGGCGATTCCAGCTTAACACTTTACGAAGTCAATGCTGCCGCCGATGTCGTGCGGAAAGCCGTCGATCCCGATGCCAACGTAATCTTCGGCGTCTCCATCGACGAGAACATGGGCAGAGAGGTCCGCATGACCCTCATTGCCACCGGTTTTGCCACCAAGGAAGGTATGGCTGGAGCAGCTCGGGAACGTGAGATTTACCGCCAGCTTAGGAACCTTAAATCAGAAGATGAACTGGCCATCCCCGCTTTCATGCGCAACCGCGGCAGCCTAGCTTCCCGCCGAAACCCAACCCCAACCCAGGCACCGCAGCCAGTCGCACCCAGCCGTCGGTTTTCTTGGTAACTGGTTAACTAAGAGTTTGTAAGTTTTCGCAGGGAGTGGAGGTTTACCTCCACTCCCTGTCCCCGACCACTATCTACACTAAGGAGAAAGGCTATGCCGGATACGGCAAAACAAGAGACGTTTAATAATGTCTGCCGAGACATTCTCATATATCTTGCCAGGAACCCCCTGACGAAGTTCAGCCGGACAGCCCTTATCGGAATTTTTAAACCGAAAGATGCAAAGTGCATTGATCAGGCACTCAAAAAACTGCTGGCCCACGAGATTATCGCTTATCAGGCAAATGGGAACCTTTATTGGCTCACTCCAGAAGAGCCGGCTCACAGCCTTTTGTGCGCTCAGTTCGGCAGTCGGCTGACCGAAGCACCTCGCGCTCTATTCTTTGAAGACTGGGCGGGGGCAGCTTTGGTTTAAAACGCGTTTTTCTCGGTGTTTTCAGGTGTTTTTCGCCACCAGACACAAGTTTGTAGCATGAAATGTTTTAGCTACTTAGCGAGAACGTCGCAAGTGATTCTTGTTTCATTCGAGATAACTGCACACAATCATTCCATTACAAATGCCTATCTCTGATCGCTGCCCCGGACAAGACACTCGCAACTTGAGCGCGGACTACCACCAGTGCCGATGCGGAGCGTTAGTAGAGATATTTTCGGACGAACTGCGTGCTCGTTGCAGCCAATGCGGCGAGTACGTATTACGTGACCGCACGCCTTCCTGCGTTGAGTGGTGTGCCCATGCCCAAGAATGCTTGGGGGTAGACGGTTGCAAGCGCTTACTGCACAGAATGACAGCTGAGAGGGTAACTATGGCAAAAGTAAAACTCGGCCCCCTAGAATTGGTTTATCCCATGCCCGCTTTTCTCGTGGGCTCACTATGCGGCGGCGGCCCTAGCTTCGCAACCGTCGCCTGGGGCGGCATTGTCTGCAGCACTCCGCCTTCGGTGGGCATTTCCCTTAGACCATCCCGCCATACTCTAAAAGGCATCAAGGAGCACGGCACTTTTTCGGTCAATATCCCCTCGGTTGCCCAAATTACAGAAACTGACTACTGCGGCATCGTTTCCAGTGCCAAAGTCGATAAGGTGCGCGTGTGTGGCTTTCATATTTTCTACGGCACCCTCACAACCGCGCCCCTCATTGAGGAGTGCCCCCTTAATTTAGAGTGCTCCCTCTCCGAGATGGTTACCCTTGGCAGCCACATTTTAATAATCGGAGAAGTCATCGAGTCTCACGTATCTGAAGAGTGCCTGACAGATGGGCGACCGGATGTGGATAAAATTCGCCCTCTCTGCTACAGCTCAGGGCACACCGCGGAATATAGAGCTCTGGGAGAAGCCTTGGGGCCTGCTTTCAAGATAGGGCGAACTCTTAAAACTGCCTAAAGTTAAGCCACCCAAGCTTACAACTCTCCCCAATATGCGCCAATGGTTTGAATTATTCAATCTCACAATGTAATATTGAGTCCTTATGGTTAGTTGGCAGATTACGGCTACCACTATTTTATGCAATGTTACCCAAGGCGAGGTAACGATTATGGTGCACAAGGACGGTACACTCAAGTGCACCGGGGAAAAAGTCGCGACCCCGCAGCCTAAGACGGAAACTACGCCATGTGCGGCCGCCACCTGCCCCCAGGTACAAGCCTACCGCGATAAGCTACTAAACGAGGAAACCAATGGCTAGCGATCAACCCGCCGCAGAGTGCCCCACTTCTCAAGCCGTAGCGCCAAAGGTGCGCCTCAAGATGGAGCGTCTGTCGCTTTCATTCGGCGGCGTAAAAGCCATTGCCGACGTTGACATTGATGTATACGACCGCGAGATCTTGGCCATCATCGGACCCAATGGGGCGGGAAAGACCTCTGTCCTTAACTCCCTAAGCGGCTTCTACAAGCCGCAGCAGGGTGAGATATACTTTGACGGCAAGCGCATTACCCGCCTCTCGCCGGATAAGATTGCGCGTCTCGGCCTAGCGCGCACCTTTCAAAACATTGAGCTTTATACCGGCCTTTCTGCCCTCGACAACCTCATGGCTGCCCGCCACGTGCTCATGAAACAAAACTTCCTCGCCGGGGCACTGTACTTCGGCCCCGCCCACAAAGAAGAGATTGTTCACCGCCGCACCGTGGAGGACATCATCGACTTTTTGGAGATTGAGCCCATCCGCAAAAAAACGGTGGGAACTTTGCCTTATGGGTTGCGGAAGCGTGTGGAGTTAGGCCGAGCCCTAGCTTTAGAACCCAAGGTACTGCTGCTTGATGAGCCTATGGCCGGGATGAACTTGGAAGAAAAAGAGGATATCGCCCGTTTTATCATTGATATTTTTGAAGGACAGGGCGAAACCTACCCCGATACCCCCGTTCTGCGGGACGGTGTAAGCTGCATCATCCTCGTTGAGCACGATATGGGGGTGGTGATGGACATCGCCGACCGCATCGTGGTACTCGACTTCGGCAAGAAAATCGCTGAGGGTACACCAGACGAGATCAGGAAAAACCCCGCCGTAATCGCCGCTTATCTCGGCGAACAGAAGTAACTACCGCCACTGCCTAAGGTCAGTGACAGTCTTGGCATCCTTAGGAAGTGCCCCCTCGGGCACGAACTCTATTGCATCTGGGCGAAGCAGGCATTCACGCTGGAAGCGCTCTGCAATTTCATCCCGCAGCCCCTCTTGATTGATATTTTCGTTTTTAAGCTCAATCTTAAGCATAAGCTCATCGCGCTCACCGGGGCGAGTGACCAGTACTTGGCACTTCGCTACTCCGGCAATACCGGCGAGCAGGCCCTCTACCTGCCGCCCAACCACAAACAATCCCCGCACCTTAGCCGCGTCTCCCACCCTCCCGGCGCTGGCACTTAACTTTAAACTTGT
>CAYOAR010000184.1:0-6116 GCA_964402105.1 uncultured Dehalococcoidales bacterium | reverse complement strand
CTTTGAAGCGGCTGGGGCGCAGGGAAGTCCTGTTATCCACCCGGAGCCTTTGGTATCTGATCTTTGCTACCGCGTCATAACTGCCGAATTTGTCTCAATGGAGGACGGCACTGGTATCGTACACATTGCCCCTGCCTTTGGTGAAGCGGATTTTGAGGCAGGGCGCGCCTTGGGACTGGATTTTGTGCAGCCGGTTGACCTTCAAGGCAAGCTTACCGGGAGCTATAATTTTACCGGCAAGTTCGTGAAAAGTGCCGACAAAGATATTATGGCTGAGCTAAAGAGCCGTGGCCTCCTCCACAAGGCAGAGGTCATTCGGCACACCTATCCCTTCTGCTGGCGCTGCGATGCCCCCCTCCTGTACTATGCCAAGAAATCATGGTACATCAAGACCACAGCCGTAAAAGACCGCCTGATTGCCGGCAACCAAGAGGTAAATTGGTATCCGGAGCACATCAAAAACGGGCGCTTCGGCGACTGGCTTCAAAATAACATAGACTGGGCATTCTCGCGCGAGCGCTATTGGGGCACACCTGTACCTGTTTGGCAGTGCGGCAGCTGCGCCCATCAGGAATGTCTGGGCAGTGTGGAGGAACTGCGCACCAAGCCCGGGGTGAGCGGACTTGCGGAGCCGCTTGATCTGCATCGTCCCTATGTGGATGAGGTGGGGTATAGCTGTCCCCAATGCGGGGGACGTATGAAGCGAGTGCCGGAGGTGATGGACTGCTGGTTCGACTCGGGCAATATGCCGGTTGCCCAGTACCACTATCCATTTGACCCCGAGAGCGCGGGCATATTTGATGACGGCCGCTTCCCGGCAGATTATATCTGCGAAGCGGTAGATCAGACGCGCGGCTGGTTCTACAGCCTGCATGCCATATCCACCCTTCTCTTTGACCGGCCGTGCTATAAAAATGTTATCTGTCTGGGGCATATTCTTGACGCTCAGGGCGAGAAGATGTCTAAATCGCGCAAGAACGTGGTACAGCCCTGGCCTGTGCTGGAAAAACACGGGGCAGATGCCCTCCGCTGGTACCTTTACACTGCTTCACCCCCGGGCAACGCCCGCCGCTTCTCCGAACAGCTTGTAGGTGAGGTAACGCGCCAGTTCATGCTCATCCTTTGGAACGTGTACTCGTTCTTTATTACCTATGCCAACATCGATAAATTTAATCCGGCTGCCTCTGTGCCGCCGGCGGAGGTGCCCGAGCTTGACCTTTGGCTAACCTCTGAGGTTAACCAGCTCGTAAAAGAGGTGACGGAACGCCTTGACGACTACGATATCACCGCGGCGGGGCGGGCTATAGAGGAGTTTGCGGTTGAATATCTTTCAAACTGGTACGTGCGCCGCAGCCGCCGCCGCTTTTGGAAGAGCGAGAGTGATACCGACAAGCTTTCTGCATACCACACGCTTTATCAGGCACTGGTGACTCTCGCTAAGCTGCTGGCTCCCTTCATGCCGTTCCTAGCGGATGAAATGTATCGCAATCTGGTGCTCTCCGCTTTCCCCGAAGCACCGGCGAGTGTTCATTTAAGTGACTTTCCGGTATCCGACGAAGCCAAAATTGACGCCTCTCTCTCAGGGGCAGTCAGGCTGGCGATGAAACTTTCCAGCCTAGGGCGGGCGGCGCGCAGTACAGCCGGCATAAAGGTGCGCCAGCCCTTGCCCTCTGTCTTGGTAAAACTCGCCTCATCTCTAGAGAAAGGGGCCCTCGCGCGGGTGAAACCGCAGCTTTTGGAAGAGCTGAACGTTAAAGACGTGGAGCTTACGGAAAACATGGATGGCTTGGATGGGGCGGTTTTTGTTATCACCACCGACGGCGGATACAGCGTAGCTGTCTCGAAAGAAATTCCGCCGGAGCTTCTTGCCGAAGGACTTGCGCGCGAGATTGTCCATCGCCTTCAGAACATGCGTAAAAGTGCAGGTTTTGAAATTGCCGACCGCATTGTGACTTATTACCAAGGCGATGACTACGCAGGGCAGGTCTTTGCGTCATTTGCTGATTATATCTGCCATGAAACGCTGTCTGAGCAGCTTTTGGCTGCACCTGCACCGGAGGGCGCGTATCGGGAGGAATTTAAGCTGGATGGGCACCCCGTGAGCTTGGGCGTAAGCCGTATCATCCCGAGTTAATAACTGGGACGCGCACCTAGGGTGACGGTGGTTTCGGCCTGCGCACCGCCGCGCCGATATGTGACGGAAACGCGCTGGCCGACCTGCTGAGAGAGGACGTACTCGCGGAGTTCGCTCATGCCACGCATAGAGTTGCCATCTATGGCTGTGATAATATCGCCGACGCGGAGCCCGGCCTCATCTGCTGGTCCGCCGGGGGTTATCTCCTCAATGACAACGCCCGCACCTAAAGCGTTGTCGGTGCCAACGATGCCAAGATACGGCCAAGTAACAGAGCCGGTGGTTATAAGCTCATGTAAAATGGGCAAGGCCGAGTCGATGTTGATGGCATAGGCTATATCTTGTGTGCCGAACACTTTGGCATTTGAGATGCCGACTACTTCTCCGGCTTGGTTTACCAGTGCCCCGCCGCTGTCGCCATGCTGAATGGGGGCATTGTTTTCTATCAAGCCATAAAAATCTTGACCTTCAATACTTACCGTCATGTTCAGACGGGTAACACGGCCTGTTTTAACCGAGATGCCGTCGCCGTTGGAGTTACCCACGGCCACCACCGCATCGCCTATGCGCAGCGAAGAGGAGCTGCTGATAGTCGCCGCGGTCAGATCTGAGGCGTTGATATACAGTACCGCGAGGTCGCTGATGGGGTCTGAGGCCATGGCGGTTACATTGATGCGCCGCCCGTCGTGCAAGGTCACGGTGACTCTCCTTGAGTCCTTGATGACATGATAGTTGGTGACGATGATGCCGCTCTCATCGAATATCCAGCCGGTACCGGTGGATATGCGCGCATCTACGATTACAGTGGACGGCAGAATGCGTTCTGCGGCATAGGATAAGTCAACCGGAATCTCTGTGGTCTCAATGGGGGTAATAGTAAACCACGACAGGGGCGGGAGATACTCACAGCCTGATGTGACCGCGACCGCCAGACTAAGAATGAAAGCCAGTGCAACTTTAAGATTTTTCATTCAAAACCCCATCCGCTTTAGTACATAATAGCATTTGATTGTGTCTAGGTCACCTGAGGCGGATAGTAAGAGCAAGCTGTGGGTAAAATGAGAGTTGTCATTACGTAAATTAAGCATTATAATAAATTTAGCACGATGAAGCGCAGGGACTTAATAAAAAAGCTGGAAGCCGAGGGGTACAAGCTAGACAGAATCGGTAGTCACGCGATATATGAAAAGCCGGGGAATCGTCCTGTGCAGGTTCCTCTCCACCGCGAAATTAATGAGAACACAGTAAACGAAATCCTAAAGGCGGCAGGTATAAAATAGCCTTGCAGTGAGGAGTAATATGGATTACATCTATCCGGCGGTTTTTCATGTCAACAACGACGGGAGCTACACTATTACTTACCCTGATTTGCCAGGATGTGTGAGCGAAGGGAAATCTCTTGGCAATGCCCTAGATATGGCGCAATCTGCTCTTTCGCAATGGTTGGGGTATCTTGCACACAAAGATATGGTAATCCCAGGAGCATCGCCTGCTCGGGATATCCATATAGAGGATGGCGAGTTTGTAAACCTTGTTTGTGCCAAGGCGGAAGATACTCGTGCAGTAAGGCGCACGGTAAGCATCCCGAAGTGGATGGATGATAAGGCGACAAAGTCTGGTCTTAGCCTGTCGCGCATCTTACAATCGGCATTAAAAGAGCACCTACAGGTTTAGTATGAGTGAGGCGGCACCTTATCAATATTGGTCTCCGAAATGATTGTCTGGGCGAGGGGCTGGTTAGGGCTAAAGCGTTTCTGCGAGAGATGCTTAAAAAATACAGGATGGCAGTGAAGCCATCCTGTATTTTTATTAAGAAGAAACTAGGTTATCCTTGTACCTTTGGCAGACAGCCTAGGGCCTCTTTAACCTTGGATTCGGGGTACTCATAGTCGGCAAGCTTGCCGGACATGTAAGCGTCATAAGCCGCCATGTCGAAGTAGCCATGACCGCTGTGGTTGAAGAGGATAACCTTTTTCTCGCCGGACTCGCGGCAGCGGATAGCCTCGTCAATGGCTGCGCGGATGGCGTGATTTGACTCGGGGGCGGAGATGAATCCCTCAGTGCGGGCGAACTGGATGCCGGCTTCAAAAGTGGCAAGCTGCGGCACGGCGACGGCTTCAATAAGGTTGAGCTTGTAAAGATGCGATACGATGGGCGACATGCCGTGGTAGCGCAGTCCGCCGGCATGTACTGGCGGAGGCATAAACTTATGGCCCAAGGTAAACATCTTGGCAACGGGGGCCATACCAGCCACATCACCGTAGTCGTAGGCATACGAACCTTTTGTTAAAGTGGGGCAGGAAGCCGGCTCAACAGCAATGATGCGGGCTTTCTTGCCATGCTTGAGATTCTGATAAACGAATGGAATGGCCATACCGCCGAAGTTCGAGCCGCCGCCTGCGCAGGCGATAACAACATCTGGGTACTCGCCTGCCATTTCCATCTGTGCCAGGGCTTCTTGTCCGATAACGGTTTGGTGCATAAGCACGTGGTTTAGCACGCTCCCCAGCGAGTAGTGGGTATCGTTGCGGAGGACGGCATCTTCAACAGCCTCCGAAATTGCCAGCCCAAGGCTGCCCGGGTTGTTCGGGTCTTCGGCAAGCACCTGCCGCCCGGCATTGGTATCGGGTGAGGGAGACGGCACGCATTGTGCTCCCCAACTCTCCATCATCATGCGCCGGTATGGCTTTTGCTGATAGCTTACTTTGACCATGTAGACCTTAAGCTCAATCCCAAACTGATTGCAGGCAAAGGCGAGCGAGCATCCCCATTGTCCTGCGCCGGTTTCGGTGGTGAGACGCTTAATGCCCTCTTTCATATTGTAGTAGGCTTGGGCAATGGCGGTGTTTGGTTTGTGACTGCCTGCGGAACTTGAGCCCTCATATTTATAGTAGATATGAGCCGGTGTCTGCAGCGCCTTTTCCAGACGGTGTGCCCGGAATAGAGTTGTCGGCCGCCATAAGCGGTAAACTTCCCGAACTTCCTCCGGAATATCAATGTAGCGCTCCCGGCTCATCTCCTGCTTGATAAGTTCCATGGGGAAGATAGGTGCTAGGTCGGCTGGCCCGAGCGGCTGCAAGGTACCCGGATGGAGATAGGGGGGCAAAGGTTCCGGCAGGTCGGCTTGGATGTTGTACCAACGCGTTGGGATGTCTTTCTCTGGCAGTATGAACTTAGTACGTTCCATAATAGTCTCCTTTATTATATTATCGGGGTGCTGCGGCTGCGAACTTATGTTATTTGGCCCGGCCGGGCCACATTTGGTAATACATATTGCCTCCCGTTGTCGGTATTCTCATCATTCTGTTTCCCATCGTGGAATCCAATGATTTTTGCCAAATAAAAAAGCCTCCTGCCTGAAGGGGCAGGAGGCCATCCTTAGCGGTGCCACCCTTCTTCGCCTCGCTATTACCTGAGGCATCTTAGCAGGTACGGCCTTATCGGCGATACCCCGGAACTTTAACGCTTCCCATGCGGCGCGGTCTACGTCATCCTCGACCGGCGGCTCCCAAGTCCATTCAACCTCTGCGCCAGCACCGGGCTCGCACCTTTCCCCGGTTCTCTGACCCTCGCTGGAGATCTACTATTCTTGTTCTCAGCCTGTAAGTATTAAGCTGAAAAAACTATAGGACAAACAATAGGTATTGTCAAACGATGAATGTCGCACAATACCCGCCATAGACCTTGTTAGCTTTCGCTGATGCTGATGCTGCTAATGACCGGCGGAGATTGCGGACGGCTCATCTCGCCGCCGTTGGAATATGTAACCGGCACCGAGGCGATTTTCAATACGACGTCCATGCCCTCCGACACCTTGCCGAATTGGGTATAGTTGGGCTGACTGTCCAGATAGCGCGCATCTGCTCCGGTGCAGATGAAAAACTGAGAACCGTTGGTATTGGTTCCGGCATTGGCCATGGCAACTATGCCAGGGTCGTAGGGGTGTTTGACGGGCAGTTCGTCGGCGAATTTGTAGCCTGGT
>CAYOAR010000183.1:0-7543 GCA_964402105.1 uncultured Dehalococcoidales bacterium | reverse complement strand
CCTTCTTCTGCGCGGCGCAGGATAAGGGTGGAGTTGTGCCCGCCGAAACCGAAAGAGTTTGAGAGGGCTATCCTCACCTTTTTGCGCCGCGCCTTGCCCGGCACGTAGTCCAAGTCGCACTCAGGGTCAGGGCGATGCAAGTTAATTGTTGGCGGGATGATGCCGTCGCGGAGGGTGAGTGCGCAGAAAGCCGCCTCAATCGCCCCGGCGGCTCCGATGAGGTGCCCGGTCATGGATTTGGTGGAGCTGATAGGCACTTTGTAGGCGTGTGAGCCGAGGGTTTCTTTTATCGCACGGGTTTCCATGCGGTCGTTTAGGGGGGTGGATGTGCCGTGGGCGTTGATATAGCCGATATCTGTTGGCTTTAGCTTAGCCTTCGCCATAGCTGCCCTCATGGCTTGGGCAGCCCCGGCTCCGCTCTCCAGCGGCTGGGTGATGTGGAAAGCATCCGCGGTGGCGCCGTAGCCGATAAGCTCGGCAAACACCTTTGCCCCGCGGGCTTGAGCGTGTTCAAGATCCTCCAGCAACAATACAGCTGCGCCTTCGCTCATCACGAACCCGTCGTGCTCGGCATCGAATGGGCGTGAGGCTTCACGGGGAGAATGGTTGCGTTTTGAGAGAGCTTTCAAAGCGCTGAAACTGGCAATGCCAAGAGGGTTGATGGGGGCCTCACTTCCCCCAGCCAGCATGAGCGGACTTTCGCCTCGACGAATGAT
The DNA here is from genome assembly GCA_964402105.1 of uncultured Dehalococcoidales bacterium. Lineage (GTDB taxonomy): Bacteria > Chloroflexota > Dehalococcoidia > Dehalococcoidales > UBA1222 > WRNP01. The sequence goes on along the minus strand of CAYOAR010000183.1, from coordinate 6,827 downwards.
GTCGCTTGCGGCACCGATAGCATCGGATCCTGAGGCGCAGGCAGATGTAGTGCAAAAACTGGGGCCTTTTAGCCCGAGGGTGATTGAAACCTGGCCTGATGCCATGTTAGTAATCATCATGGGTACGGCAAAAGGACTCAGACGGCTTGGACCTTTGTCGTATAAGATATGAGCTTGTTGGTAGAGGGTGTTCAGTCCGCCGATGCCAGTGCCAATAACAGCTCCCATTTTTCCTTTGATATCAGCAGTGAGTTTAAGGCTGGCACTGTCCACGGCTTGTCTCGCCGCAACTACGGCAAGTTGAGCGAAACGGTCGGCGCGCTTAACATCTTTTGGGCTGAGGTATTGCTCTGGTACAAATCCCTTGACCTCGCCTGCGATGGTGGTGGTATACCCGGTGGTATCGAAGTGGGTTATGCGGGAGATACCCGACTCGCCTGCCACCAACCTTTCCCAGGTGGTTTCGGTATCAAGCCCCAGAGGACTTAGGATGCCTATACCTGTTATAACAACGCGCACTGTCGGCGCCATTACTGACCTCTCGGAAATCACCTAGTCGCTGGTCGTACACTATGGCTTGATTGGCTAAGCTGAGCACTGAGAATAGGTGATTATTTCAATGCGTAATTTATCACATTGCCCGATTGGGCTGCAAACAAAAACGAACGATACACGCTTGCTAACTTGATATTGACCGGAATCCAACAATGCACCAAGAACGGAGCTGCATTTGCAGATAACTGCGGAGGGGCCAAGAAGCGAGCTGATTTGAGGGTAGAGTCTTGCAGTTTGCTCACGAACATGTAAAATAGTGAAAACTGAAAGGAGAAGCTAGCAATGGCAAGCCATCCCATTTTTCAATTCTATGCCGAACTGGACTATTTTCAACCCAAAATTTGGCGGCGTTTTCAGGTGACGAGTGATATAACGGTGGCAAGGCTCGGCTATGTCGTTCAGGTGCTCTTTGAGATGACCGCAAGCCACCTTATGGCGATTGAGGTGCCGAGTCGCAAGAACACCTATTCGCGCAACAGGGGCAGCAACCGACGAACTGCAGTCGTATCCCTTGATGACATATTTTGGCGCTATGAGATTCCCGCCGACGGAATGGAGCCGCTGTCTGATTCTTGGCATGACATGCGGGTCGCCGACGCGACGCAAACCAAGCTTCATAATGCAGTGTCTAAACCCGGGGCAAAATTGGTTGTAAACTATGATTTTGGTGATGACTGGTGGGTGTCGCTCACGCTTGAAAAAGTGTTCGCAGATAAAGATTTACCCGGGAGTGAATTGCCGCGAGTGCTTGAAGGCGGGGGTTTCGGAATTGTTGAAGATGTGGGCGGAATTGGCGGACTTATGGAATTGGTCGAAGCGTTTAAAAAGAAAAAAGGCAGAGAATACAAGCGGCTCGCCGAATGGCTTGGCGCGGAAGAATTTGATATTGCGTCGTTTGATATCGACGATATGAACTTCCGTCTCAAAAAGATACCGCGCATTTACAAGCAATGCTATGAGGATGGGCTGATACCGACGCAAAAGTCTATAGACTTAATTGAGCGTAAATATCGTTAATGGATCGCAATTTTGTGGCTACCAGAGTAGCCTTTGAGACGTTAGGCTGCAAGCTCAACCAGGCAGAGTCAGAGAGTCTTGCGCGTGATCTTGAAGCGGCAGGTTTTTGCTTGGTTGCGCCTGACGAATCATGTGACGTTTATGTTCTCAACGCCTGTACCGTGACGGCAACGGCGGATGCCAAAGCTCGCCAGCTCCTGCGCTTGGCTCATCGTCGCAGGGCGAACTCGGTATTAGTTGCGGCAGGCTGCTACGGCGAAAGTGTAGCCGGTGCCCTGCGCGCTGTAACCGGTACTCAGGTGTTGCTATGCCGCGATAAAGCAGAGGTTGTGCCCAAGCTGCGACAGTTGGGCTACGGCGGCAGGTGCGTGCGAAACCACACCAGGCGGCGGACAAGGGCTTTTGTGAAAGCCCAAGATGGGTGCAGCAGTTTCTGCACCTACTGTATCGTGCCGTTTATACGCGGACGGGAGAAAAGCCGGCCGCCAGATGACGTTGTGAACGAAGTAAGTGCCCGTGTCGGCGAAAGTTATCAAGAGGTGGTACTCACCGGCACTGAGATTGGGGCTTATCGCCATCAGGGACTAGATTTAGCTGGACTCTTGGGGCGCATTCTGAAGGAGACTGGTGTGGCTCGACTGCGCTTGTCATCGCTTCAGCCGACCGAGATTACCCCTGCGCTGCTTAAGTTTTGGGGCGATCATCGGCTGTGTCCTCATTTTCACATGTCCCTCCAAAGCGGTAGCGACAGCGTGCTGCGGCGGATGGGGCGGCACTATAACGCGGCTGAGTACCTAGCCGCTGCCGGGCGTATCCGAGATGCTGTGCCGGATGCGGCTATTACGACTGATATTATTGTTGGGTTTCCGGGCGAGACCGAGGCAGAGTTTGAGGAAAGCTACTGCCTTTGTGCATCATTGGGCTTTGCCCGCATCCACGTGTTCTCTTTCTCGCCGCGTCCCGGCACGGCTGCGGCGGCTATGCCTGCTCAGGTGGCGACAGGCATAAAAAAAGAGCGTAGCCAGCGGATGCTTGTATTAGCTAAGGAAAGTGCCAAGGCTTATCGCAGCCTCTTTTTAGGACGTACGCTTGCTGTGCTGTGGGAAACAGAGGCAAGTGGCATTTTAACGGGTTATACCGGAAATTACATCCGCATTTTTGCCGATGCTGGGCAAGGTTTGCCAAATACGATTCTCGCAGTGAGGCTGATTAAACTGTACAAAGATGGGGTTTGGGGAGAAATACAAAAGGAGGTAATATGAAAACTGTTATTGTTTTGGCGATGCACGGCACACCGCCAAAGGACTTTCCTCGTCGCGAGCTTGGTGAATTTTTTACGTTGCACGCACGTCACGAGGCGCATGACCTAACCAATGTCGATCGCTATTTGGAACTAGCCGACAGACTGAAGAGGTGGCCGCGTACTCCAGAAAATGATCCTTTTCATGCTGCCTCTTGCGAATTGGCTCAAGCTATAAGCCAAGAGATCGGGTGTGATGTCATCGTGGGATTCAATGAGTTTTGTACTCCAGATATAGACGAAGCGCTGGCACAGGCTGCGTGTGATGGTGCCAATCGAGTTGTTGTTGTCACTACTATGATGACTCGTGGCGGCGAGCATGCAGAGAGGGAGATTGCCCAATCGGTGAGACTGGGGCGGCAAAATTATCCAGAGGTAGAGTTTATTTATGCCTGGCCATTTGAAACTGCCAAGGTTGCTCAATTCTTAACTGAGCACGTCAAGGGGTTTATAGCCTAAGAAGTTGCCAGATAAATCCGTAATGGAGTAAAAGGAACGGTCACAAACTCTGCCGGAGAATCCACCCGAACCAAGCAAAAGCATTTGCTGAAGAAGAATAAGCAGGGATGGAGGCCTAGATGAGGAATGGCGCGGACCGTGAGTGATGGGTCCGGGTTATTGTTGGGACTGCAATGATGGCCGTGGCGGCGAACATCCGGAGCGAGAGATTGCCTAGGCGGATATTTTTATTGCTGTCTGGCTGCCAAGCTGGTAAAATATATTACATAAAACTAGTTCTCGAAACCGATACTGAAATACCATTCCCTACTCGGTGCGTGAGCTGAAAACCATTCTGCTGTGAAGAAACTTTCGCGTACTATTTCTGGAGTCACGCCGGTTGCGGTTATGACTCAGCCCGCTCCTTGCCCCGGTCGCTGTGTATATTGCCCCACCTTCAGCGCCACTCCCCAGAGTTACACCCCCGAGTCACCAGCGGTTATCCGGGCACGCACTGCTGGTTATAACCCCCTTCGTCAGATAGAAATACGCCTTAAGACACTCTCAGAAATGGGGCATCCCACCGACAAGGTGGAACTTATCATCATGGGGGGAACATTTCTTGCAACGACAGAGGATTATCAGTATGCCGTCATCAAAGACTGCTACGATGCTCTAAACGGTACAACTTCAGTAACACTCGGCAGTGCTCAGGAGATGAACGAAACGGCAGCGCAGCGCGGTGTCGGGCTATGCATTGAAACTCGCCCGGACGTGTGTGGTACGGCAGAGGTGCGGCGTATGCTGAACTTTGGGGCAACTCGGGTAGAGCTGGGTGTGCAAACTCTAGACGATGCTATCTATCAAAAAGTGGAACGCGGTCACACTGTTGCTGATGTTGTACAGGCAACACGCCTCCTCAAGCGTTACGGTTTTAAGGTTTATTATCACTGGATGCCTGGGCTGCCAGGAAGCACGCCTGGTCATGATTTGGTACTTGCAGAGAGGCTCTTTAATAACCCTGACTTTCGCCCAGATGGTCTAAAACTTTATCCCACGGTGGTGGTTGAAGGCAGCCGTATGGAGGAATGGTACCGGAGCGGTGATTATTGTCCCTACCCCGACCAAGTCATGATAAGTCTTATGGCGGACATAAAATCCATTGTGCCCGGCTACGTGCGTATTGCCCGTGTATTACGCGATATTCCATCACGCTTCATTGTCGCCGGGCTGCGTGAGTCCGTAAGGGAAAAGGTGCAAGAGCACATGACGAGACGTGGGCAGACGTGTGATTGTATCCGCTGCCGGGAGTATGGCCACCGCCTAAAAGTGGGTTGGGAGGTTGGCGAACGAAAGCTCAAGCGATTGGACTACGCGGGCTCCAGCGGGCATGAGATATTTTTAAGCTTTGAGGATGCAAATAGGACGCTCTTTGGGCTGCTTAGACTGCGCATTGAATCAGAACCGCCGGAAATATTCGGCAGGGGTGAGCTGGCGCTGGTAAGGGAGCTGCATATATTCGGGCCGGAGTTAGCTCTGGGTGTAAGACATAACGGGGCCCCTCAGCACCGTGGGCTAGGAAGACTGCTACTGGCTGAGGCAGAGCGTATAGCAAGTGATGAATTTAAGACCAAGGAGATCGCCATACTAAGCGGGGTGGGTGCCCGGCGATACTATGGTGAGCAGGGGTATACGCTTCATGCGGGCTACATGGTAAAAGACCTACTAGTTTGACAATGGGCGTTGCACGACTTTGTGAGTGGGAGGCGTGACTATGGCAAAAACCGAAACGATACACATGAGAATTGCCCCAGAGATAAAAAATGAAGCTGATAACATATTCCTAAAACAAACTAGGAATCACAACGGCCGATGCAATATACATATTTCTCGCACAGGTTATCCTGAATAGAGGATTACCATTTGAGGTGCGGCTTCCAACACTGAACGAAACGACAAAACAAGCTATGCGTGAAGCGGGGAATGACATCGACATTCGCCGATTTGACTCAGCTGATGATATGTTCAGGGAACTTGGCATCGGATGAAAGCGCCGGCGTTCACAAAACAGTTTGACAGAGACATAAAGATATGCCAAAAACGTAAAAAAGATCTCACGCAAATCAAAGCTGTCATGTTTGATTTGATTATCGAAAATGAGCTATTACCTAAATATAACGATCATCGGTTGGTTGGCAACTATCAAGGGCATCGGGAATGTCATATTGAATCAGATTGGTTGTTAATCTATCTGTATACTCTGTATACTGGAAACGAGATCCGTTTTGTGAGAACAGGATCCCATTCCGATCTTTTTTAATTCATCATAGTATAGTAAGGAATAATAAGGCGCCAACTCTACGGAACTGAACTTATCAAAAACGTTTTTGATTATTGGGCAATACTCTACCTGACGCTCTTAACGCTCGTAATCATGGTCTTGTTGGCGACCTTGTCAGAAGTGCCAGAGGGCTGAAGTAGGGGGCGGTATACAGGTCGACTTGGTTATTCCTTCACTTTCGATATGCGTGATGCATCTCGGTGGTGGCCGCGTGCTAGCGTATGGTATCTAGCACTATATTTATCTCGTTAAGGCTTGAGAACATCCCGAGTTTCACATAGCGGATGGTGCCTGTGCGGTCGATAAAGTATGTTACAGGAATAGCAGATACGTTATAGGCTTGAGCTACCCTTCCCCCTATGTCCATCAGCACTGGCATGGTGTACCCATTATTGTTCATGAAGGTGCGCGCCGTCGAAGACGTGTCCTGCACGTTCACGGTGAGAAAGACGACCCCATCAGCTTTTTCTGATTCCTGCCGAAAAGCTGCCTCTAGTTCTGGCATCTCCACTATGCAGTAGACACACTGAGTACCCCAAAAGTTGACCACCACCGGGCGTCCAAAGTAATCCGACAGCCGCACGATGCGGTTGTTGAGATCGAAAAGTTCAATATTAGGTGCCTCAGCACCTACCGTAGGTGCTGAGATAGGGGAACATGACGCAGCCAAGGCGAGGAGCAAGGCGAGCGGAAGCGCAACCCACTTTAACATGCGGGTCTCAAATATAAAGCAGGTTGATCTTGCCGATGATGATTAGTATGCCGACGGCTATTAGAATAACGGCGCTAACAAGATAGATAATGTTGCTGGCTTGCCCCAGCTTGCGAAGGAGTGGGCTTAGGGTGCCGAAGAAAGCTCCGATGAGCAAGAAAGGTATACCTAGCCCCAGCGAATAGACTACCAGCAAGAAAGCGCCGCGCCAAGCGGTTTCGGACGTCATAGCCATGGTCAGTACTGAACCTAGGATGGGTGAAAGGCATGGTGTCCAAGCTATGGTGAAAGCGCCGCCGATGAGAAAAGAGCGAACATAGCTGGTTGTGTGCCCAAATCTTGGTGTGTAGCGCATGGTGCGCCCGAGGGCAGGAATAAACTGCGAAGCAATCATAAATAGCCCAAAGAAGACAAGTACTCCACCGGATATCCAATGGGCGGTGGTTGAATTGAAGTTTATGAAC
>CAYOAR010000182.1:0-3409 GCA_964402105.1 uncultured Dehalococcoidales bacterium | reverse complement strand
CCTCACCATAGCCGACACAGCAATTATTGTTACTGTAATACCAAGGCTCATCCGCACCAATAATACTATAAGCGCCTCCGAAACAGGCAGGGGGTAGAAGTCAAATGGGAATATCGAGAGGAGTGCACCTAGAGCAATGGCAGTGAATACATCTAGAATGACACGCACCGTTTCCCGCACCAATCGCTGGTCGTTAAATATAATAATAACGTAGCCCACAATGGAGAGAATAATAGCCACATCAGCTACAGGGAGCCATGTATGCCAAGCTGATGTCACCAGTGGTTGTCTATCCCAGGCGCTGTTCACCTGCGAGTAATAAGCGATGTACTCATGGAAGAAATTAATAAAAATGAACACCGCGAAACAAAAAATGATCGCAGACACCGCACCCAGTATGTCCAAGGTGCGAGAGTGTGATGGTTTGGTGGTTTCTTTGGGCGCGACCACCCGTGGAATGTCTTTGGATGCATCGCCGGGGACCTTAGGGCTTACAATACTCAGCAAAGCTTCGGCCAGTTCAGCAATCACTGGCAGGTGATAGAATTCTCCACGGTAAGCTTTCACTACAAGCACCAGCCATAGGATAAAAGTCAAAAGCCCGATGGCAACCGCAAAAAAGCTACCCGCAATCGGTACAAAGCGCACAAGGATACTCAATAACATAAGCGCCCCGAAAGCAACGATGGACTGGGCGGCATGGAAACGGATGAATTTATTTTTCTGCTCAAACACCAAAAAAATAATTCCAGCCACCCACATTCCCATGTAACACAACAATACCGCCAAATTGGGTGTCAAGCCGACGACGCCGCCCTCTCCTTGTTTAGCTTTTTCCTCTTCTTCAAGACGCGCCTTTTCCTCTTCGTGTATACGGTATCTCTCGTCAGGTGTGAGAGTCATATAGTCCTCCAAGTGCTAATACCAAGCTTGCAATAGAAATTATAGAGAGGTTCTTCCCGACTTACAACGCACAGCAACAAATCAAGACTGCGCCGCTTTCGGTTTACACTCGCCCTTAGTCTCAAGCCTTGCACACCACTCCGCCACGCCACCCCACGCTGCCCGCCTATCACCTCCCCATCCAATTATGCTAAAATGTTTCGGAGCAGAGCATTGATTCACATCCTCTATGGCACCGACGAGTATTCGATACATGAAGCCTTAATATCTCTCAAAAAAGGTCTTGGCGACCCCGAAGCCCTCGCCACCAATACCACTCGTCTTGGAGGGGATCGCCTTACCCCCGCCGTACTCCAATCTAACGCAGAGGCTTTTCCATTTTTCGGAGATAAAAGGCTCGTCATTGTAGAGGGTTTACTCAGTCGTTATGACACCCAGGTAAAAAACAGCTCTTCCAAAAACCGGGGCAAAAACACCGAAGACGATGTCACCGCTTTCGCCTCGGTTCTATGTTCGGCTCCGCCATCCACAATTGCTGTACTCATCGACGGCGAGTTAAAAAAAACTAACCCCCTCTTTAAAGCCATTGCGGATAAAGCAGAGGTCAAAGAGTATACCTCCTTAACCCCAAATAGGCTACCAGATTGGATAAAAAAGCGCGCTTCCGGGACAGGAGCCACTATCTCGGACGAAGCAGTAACGGAACTCGCCCGTTTAGTGGGCCCCAATTTGTGGGCCTTGTCCTCCGAACTGGAGAAACTCAGTCTGTTCGCAGCAGGACGCTGCATCGAGGTAACCGATGTGGGCGCAGCGGTTGCCGCCTCTCGCGAGGTGGGGATCTTTGAACTGGTAGATGCCATCATGGGTAGCCGAAGCGCCCCAGCTATGCAACTTTTGCACGCCTTTCTGCGTGACGGCCAAGCCCCCAGCTATATTATTTTCATGTTAGCCCGTCAGCTTCGACTCTTGGTGCGCACCAAGAGTATGTTATCTGATGGTTGTGGCGAACAATTTATTCAAGATAGACTGAAACTATTCGGTTTCACTCTGCACCGCACACTCGACCAGGCAGCACGCTTTAGTCTACCGCGTCTGAAGGCTTTTTATCGCTGCCTGTTAGAGGCCGATCTGGCCATCAAAACCTCCCGCTATGATGAAGACCTAGCCGTTAGCCTACTTGTAGCCGAGGCTTGCAATGGGTAGGTGTGAGCCTTATATAAACAACAGGAGGACCGCCCATGACCATAACAAAAGCAATTATCCCAGCCGCCGGCTGGGGCACTAGGTTACTCCCGGTTACCAAAACACAACCAAAAGAAATGTTACCTATCGGCTGTAAGCCAATGATCCAATTTGCCGTCGAAGAGGCTGTTGAGGCAGGTATTACAAATATAATTATCGTTACCTCGCCCAATTGTAGAGCCATCGCCGACTATTTTTCTCCCGCACCGGATCTTGTTGGCGCCCTGACCCGCAAGAACGAACCCGCCTTACTTTATGAACTGACTCGCCTAGAAAACATGGCCAACATCACCTATATCATCCAGCCGGAGCCTTTAGGCCTAGGCCATGCCGTTGCTCAAGCTGGTGAGGCCATAAGCGATGAGCCATTTGCCGTCATCCTGCCAGATGACCTCATTGACTATCCGGAATCGGGCTTGCGCCAAATGCTGCCCGTTTTTACCGAGTATCAGACCAATATTCTCGGCGTGGAAACAGTGGATAGGCAGGAAACGCGCAAATACGGGATTATTCGCCCGCTACAAGTGCGTGAGCGTATCTATGAAGTAAAAGAGCTGGTAGAAAAGCCAGAACCAGAGGTAGCACCATCATCCCTAAGCATTGTAGGGCGCTATATCCTCACTCCAGATATTTTTGAGGCCTTGGCACATACTGCACCAGACAAACGCGGCGAGATACAGCTTACCAACGCCTTGTCCCTATTGCTTGCCAAACAAGCCGTTTACGCTATGGAGTTTCAAGGTACTCGCTACGACGTAGGTTCCCCTCTTGGCTGGCTTGAAGCCCAGGTAGCTTACGGCCTAAAACACCCCGAACTGGGAGACAAGTTCCGCGATAGACTGCGCCGACTGGTCTAGTTCTGGTACTATCGACCTTGGGCAGGTCATGGCCCGCCATGGAGCACTTTGTCAACTGTAAATTTTTCTTTATTGACGCAATTTTCTGTTTTCAGCTTTCAGCGATACAAATTGATTTTTATTGCATTGATCAGAGACTGTGATACACTGACGAAGTAATGCGCAGTATTGTTCTTTGCTGAATCAGCAAAGGTTAATACACACAAAGCAGAGTTTTTATATTTTGTACGAAAGGGAGCAAGAATGAATATAAAAACAGTAGCAAAGCTGGGTTTGCTTGTTTGCTTTGCGTATTTCGTTACAGTAACTGTTCAAATTTTATTTAACAATAACTTTACAGGACACCTCTAAATAGGCCGATTATCTGATGCTGTCCCAGAGAAAGCCGGTGAAACTAAGATATTTAC
>CAYOAR010000181.1:0-4162 GCA_964402105.1 uncultured Dehalococcoidales bacterium | reverse complement strand
CAATAGTCCTATTTTTTAATTTAATATGCCAGACAATAGCCTTGGGCATCTACAAGAAGTATTGGGGGTAACTTTTAGCAATCCCGCCCTACTTCGGGAAGCTCTCACTCATAGTTCCTTTGTCAACGAAAACTCGCATGCCACCTCCAACGAACGGCTGGAGTTTTTGGGCGATGCCGTACTGGGGCTAATTCTGGCAGAAAAGCTTTTCCAAGATTACCCCAGCCTTGCAGAAGGAAAACTTACCCAGATGCGCTCACAGCTCATCTGCCGCACCTCACTTGCCTCAATCGCTCATGCCATCGGCTTGGGTAACTATTTGCTCCTCGGGCAAGGCGAAGCTGCAAGCGGCGGGAGGAGCAAGTCTGCCAATTTGGCCGGAGCCTTAGAGGCTGTCTTCGCCGCCGTCTATCTCGACTGCGGCTGGGAGAGTACACGCGAATGCATCGTGCGCATCTTTAAAGACGAACTCGCGCACATCCATCACGAGCACCTCGGCGATGACTATAAATCGCACCTTCAGGAAACACTGCAAGGTCGCTTTAAGACAGCGCCTTCATATCGGATTACTGCCGAAACCGGCCCCAGCCACAACCGACAATTCACAGCTGAGGTCATGTTGGGCGAAGTGGTACTTGCCAGCGGCACGGGACGGAGTAAGAAGCTTGCTGAAGCCGAAGCTGCCCGCACGGCACTTTGGGCACTTAACGAGACAAAGTAGCACACTTTGCCTTTGCTTTCCTTGTTCGTCTTTGTTAAATTAATAAGGATCAAGATGAGTGGGTCTAAAAACGACCCGCCTCTCGCCGATACAGCGTAGAAACCAAAGAATGGTCTAGGAGGCAGCTATGGGCTCCCGAGATAAAGGCGGCCGCGAGGCCAAAAAACCGAAGAAAGATGCCAAGAAGATAGTTCTAACCCCCTCCACCGTCACCCCTCCGCCGGAAGTGGGGGTTGTTCGGAAAAAGCGCAAGCCTGTTGAGGAAGAGTAGTTCCTGCTGACACCCGGGTAGCCGCATGTCAGACCTAGCCAGCCTCAAGGTTGTCGTCGCTGGGCGTGTGCAAGGGGTTTGTTTCCGCGATTTTACTTATCGGCAAGCAACTGAGCTGTGCTTGACAGGCTACGTGGAAAATAAACCTGACGGAACCGTTGAGGTTCTTGCTGAAGGCGCGCGTTCTGCGCTGGAGAAATTACTTGCTCACTTAAAGCACGGCCCGCCGCATGCTAGAGTTGATGGCACCACCGCGATTTGGGGAGTATATAACGAGCAGTTCTGTGGCTTCGAGGTAAGATATTAACCCGGTTAAGCCTCTAGGTCTACCCGCGCTTCATCAATCAGCCTAAGGTAGTCTGTTTTCAGTCTCAGCACCTGTGAAGCCTCGCGGTCAACTTGGTACGGCTCACCCATAAATACCTTGCCGCAGGGCTTGGTCTCACCGACGTCGGGCTCGCTCCCGGTGAATATTTCCCGGGCTTCAATAATTCCAAGATCAAACGGCATAGTATAGTAGAGATCGGCCAGCACCATGTTGATATCCAGCTTGAACAGCTCTTTCCAGCCGCGCTGGGCACCATCGCCGTATCTCACGCTGGGAAGCAAGCTTAAGAGGTTGGCGATGGACAGCCATCCCTGTTGGTTAATTATTTTCAGCGGCGCAACGCTGATAAGGTAGTCACTTGATAAGATCACGTTCGGAACCATGAATGTCGGAATGGCTAACGGCTTAAGCAGCGGATTGTCCACCTCAACAAGAGTGGTGCTGCTCACGTCAAGCACCACAACCCGCGGGAAGTCATACCCCAAGCTCTTAAAAACCGGAGCCACCGGCTCACCAGAGGGCGTTCCCTCCAAGATGATGATATCCGTATTACTGACATCGCGAATACCCTGAATGATAGATGCCATTATCTCGCGGCTCGTGGTTACGGGATAAGGCGCAGAGTAACTCGCCGCCGGTTTAATGAGCACCCTCCGAGCCCGTGTGATAGCCGAAGGTGCTTTAAAAATAAATTCTTCTGCGTTAAAAATCACTTACGTCCCTCTAGTAGTTCTCGCGGCCTTTGGTCAAGACAACGAGAGTGCCGGGGAAATTAAAGAGCCCCCTTCGGGGGATCAATAAGGTCATCTTTGCTTATTGGTCGTTCAACCATCAATCAAACATGAGCTTCCCAAAGAACACCGCAAACCAAGATAACCCTTGGCTTTAGATTGTCGCCACCTCGCCATGTTATGCTATGGCATCACCTAATATCGTTTATTTGGAAAGCGTATATTGCGCGAAGCCCCTTGACCCCCAAGTCGCACCTGCCATCACCAAAAGCGACACGACTTGTCTTCGAAAAGTCAGCCGCGTATGGATAGCACTTATCCCCCTTACCATTATTCTACCACTGCCGTCAATCCCCTTTTTAATCTATATGCTGATATTCGGATATCGTTTAGGGCACAAGATCATAAAAACGATGGTATCCTTGGTGCCCCCAATCCAGCCGTGTTATAATCCTGACATGAAGCTGGTAGACTTGGGCGAGTTCAACCTGATAGATCAGCTGGCAGGCATTGTGCAAAAAAGCGGCCGGCCGTCTGCGTTATCATGGCAAAATCTCGTCATCGGCATAGGTGACGATGCTGCTGTCTGGCAAAACGAAAGCAGTAGGACGCTAGCTACGACAGATTGCCTCATTGAGGGCGTCCATTTCACCAAGGAAACAACGAGCTGGCACGATCTGGGCTGGAAAGCACTGGCCGTCAACCTAAGCGACGTCGCCGCCATGGGAGGCCGTCCCCTTTATGCCTTGGTAACGATAGGATTGCCCAGTGAGCTGCAGGCAGATGACGTTCTTGAGCTATACGCCGGTATGACTGAGCTCGCAGAAAAATCTGAAACAGCCATCGTCGGAGGGGACGTAAGCACCGCCCCGGCGGTTTTTATAAACATCGCCGTCATCGGAGGCACAGGCAAACATCTCCTTACGCGCAGTGCGGCGCGCCCCGGTGAGGTGGTCGCAGTTACAGGCTATTTAGGCAGCGCGGCGGGCGGGCTGAGACTTTTGCAGGAACACTGCAAGCCAGACAACATCAGCAAGACACTCTGCGAAGCTTTTCTCAGACCCACTCCCCGCCTAGAAATAGGCGCCCTACTAACAGCCGAGGGAGTGCGCTGCGCGATAGACGTAAGCGACGGCCTTGCCGCCGACCTCGGACACATCTGTCGGCAGAGCGGCGTGGGGGCAGTGGTTGAGACGTCTCGCTTGCCGATACATCCAGCTCTTACCGCACTATTCGGTGCAGAAGCCCTCACGTTGGCGCTTAGCGGGGGCGAGGACTACGAGCTACTCTTTACAGCACCGGCCAATACCATAGAGAGGGTTGCCGCCAAAGCACTGTGCCCGGTGACAATCATCGGAACAGTGACATCCCAAAACCCAGGCGAGATCAGGCTAACTGACCCGAACGGCAAAACTCTTTCATTAGATCATGGGGGATGGCAGCATTTTGCCCACTGAACTTGAGATAATCACCAATAGTCCCAGCGAAACGCAGGTGTTAGGCCAAGCCCTGGGTCAGCTCGCCGACCCCGGTGACATCATTCTCCTCACCGGGCCGCTTGGTGCAGGCAAGACCTGCCTCGTTCAAGGCATAGCCCGAGGGCTGGGCATCCAAGGCCTAACCCCAAGTCCGACCTTTATGTTAGCCCGGGAGTATCGAGAGGGGCGGTTACCGCTCTACCACATTGACCTTTACCGCTTGGAGTTCAAAGAGATTACCGAGCTTGGGCTGGACGAGTATCTCTATGGGCAAGGCATAGCTGCCGTGGAGTGGGCGGAGAAAGACCCGAGTCTTATGGGCGATGACCATCTTTTAATTGAGATTGCCTATGCGGGCGACAGCGGGCGGCGCATATGCCTCAAGCCATGCGGAGAGCGCTATGCAGAGTTAGTCCAGGCACTAACGAGCAAGATTAGCGCAGAAAACGAGGAGAGATGTACTTAGCCATAGACACATCCACCAGCACCGCTGGTCTGGCGCTTATCGCCAGCGGGCGCCTTATAGCTGAGGATACTTGGTGTTGCACACGCAACCACTCGGTGGAGCTCGTGCCCCACATCACCGCTTTACTTGCCAAAGCTGAGGCAAATACCCGGAATATCACGGGCATC
>CAYOAR010000180.1:0-8821 GCA_964402105.1 uncultured Dehalococcoidales bacterium | reverse complement strand
TGCAACCGACAGGCATTAACTTTCAATTCTGTTTGACTGTTCCCTAAACAGGCTTTTCGCGGCGTCGGCGCTGAGCAACCTTGATACGAACCATAGCGCGCGCCAAAGCGGCCTCAGCCGCCATTTGCGCCTCAGCCCCGGCAGTGGCCGCCCCAGCCTTTGCTTCCTCGGCACGCCGGCGTGCTTCTTCGGCACGAGCAATATCTATTTCCTCGGCGCGCTCAGCGGTATCGGCCAAAATAATAACCCTCTCGGGACGCACTTCCATGAAACCGCCCGAAACCGCCAAGTTTACCTCATCACTGCCATTCTTCACGGTTATCATGCCCGGCATAATCATGGTCATAAGCGGGGCGTGCTGCGGCATAATGCCAAGTTCGCCGCTTGCACCAGGCACAACAATCCCATCTACGTCCTCAGAATACACAAGACGCTCGGCGGTGACAATTTCCAGTCTAATCTTAGCCATATTTAAGTTTCCAACTTTGAGAAATGAGTTTTGTGCCACACAGCCCGCAACTCATTGTAAAACTCACAACTATAGTTTCTTCGCCTGATCGGCGGCCTCTTCAATAGCCCCAATCATGTAGAAAGCCCCTTCTGGCAAATGGTCGTGCTTTCCTTCAAGGATTTCTTTAAAACCGCGCACTGTTTCCGAGATGGGCACGTACTTGCCCGGGCGACCGGTAAAGACCTCGGAAACGAAGAATGGCTGAGTGAGATAGCGCTGTATCTTGCGGGCGCGCGCTACCGTCTGCTTATCCTCTTCCCAAAACTCCTCAACGCCCAGAATGGCGATTACGTCTTGGAGATCTTTATAGCGCTGGAGTACCCGCTGAACTTCGCGCGCTACGCGGTAGTGCTCATCGCCCACGACCAGCGGATCGAGGATGCGTGAGTTAGAGGTCAAAGGATCCACCGCCGGATAAAGAGCCTGCTCGGCAAGTGCCCGTTCAAGTGAGATGTTGGCATCCAAATGGCCAAAAGTGGCAACCACGCCGGGGTCAGTGTAATCATCGGCAGGCACATAAATAGCTTGGAAAGAGGTGATAGAGCCCTGCCGCGTTGTGGTAATGCGTTCTTGGAGCTGGCCCATTTCGGTGGCCAGAGTTGGCTGGTAGCCGACAGCAGACGGCATGCGGCCGAGGAGGGCCGAAACTTCCATGCCAGCCAGTGTATAGCGATAGATATTGTCAATAAACATGAGCACGTCCTGGCGTTCCACGTCTCGGAAATACTCCGCCATGGTAAGACCGGTAAGGGCAATGCGCAGACGCACGGCAGGCAATTCATTCATCTGGCCGAAAACAAGAGCCGTCTTTTCAATAACCCCGGACTCGGTCATTTCGCGCCACAAATCATTGCCTTCGCGGGAGCGCTCGCCTACACCGGCAAATACCGAAAAACCGCCATGCTCAGTGGCAATATTGCGGATAAGTTCTTGAATGATAACCGTCTTGCCAACGCCGGCTCCGCCGTAAGCGCCGATTTTGCCGCCACGGGCAAACGGAGTAATAAGATCAACAACCTTGATGCCTGTTTCAAGCATTTGAGTCGTGGTTTCTTGTTCAGAAAAGGCAGGCGGTGCTCGATGGATGGGCCACCTCTCGGCAGCTTTCATTGCCCCCTTGTCGTCCAAGGGTTCGCCAAGCACATTGAAGATGCGCCCCAGTGACGGCCTGCCAACCGGTACACTGATAGGAGCACCGGTGTCTACGGCATCCACACCGCGCGCAAGACCGTCGGTAGGCATGAGCGAAAGACAGCGCACCCAATCCTTGCCAATGTGCGACTGCACCTCTAAAACCAGCTTCTCGCCACTCTCGCCTTTTATTTCAATGGCATTAAAAAGAGATGGCAACTCCTCCGTTGGGAACGCAATGTCCACCACGGAGCCGATAACCTGCACAACCTTGCCTGTGGCCACGTTTTACCTCCTAACTCCTGAGTGAAACGCAAAATCAAAACCAACCGCCTGCGGCGGAACGATAAAATCAAATTTTACTTCGCCAAAGCCGCCGCGCCACCGATGATATCCAACAACTCGGTGGTAATGGACTCTTGGCGCGCCTTGTTGTAAACCAAGGTAAGATCTGTAATAAGCTCATCTGCGTTATCAGTGGCATTGCGCATAGCCATCATGCGAGCTGACTGCTCACTGGCAATAGACTCCAAAATAGCATGATAAACTTGCATCTCCACGAAACGCGGAAGGAGCGCCGAAAGCACAGCAGAAGCATTCGGTTCAAAAATATATTCGTTGGCAATCCCGATTGTTGCCGGAGCCGGAGTAACCGGCAACAGCTTCTTTACAACTGGGGTTTGGACAGCTGTGGAAACATAGCTGGCATATGCCAAATAGACGGCATCCACTTTGCCAGATGTAAAGTCATCAATAACAATTCGCGAAATAGGCAGAGTCTGGAGCAGGCTGGGCTTATCACCAAGATTGGTAAGCTCAGCCACCACATCTTGCGACGTTCGCCGCATAAACTCTAACCCTTTTCGCCCCACTGCCACCACCGATGTAGGCAACCCCTCGCTCAAGATAAAACTCGCCACTTTGCGGTTCATGCTAGAAACCAGACCGCCTGAAAGACCACGATCGGGAGTGATATGGACCACCTCAATGCGCTTAGGGTTGGCACGCCCCGAGAGCAGGGGGTTGCTTGCTTTCTCCTGCGACATAGCCGCCAGCGAAGCAATAACTTGGGTGATCTTTTCGCTGTACTGACGGCCAGCCAAGCCCCGATCTTGCGCCTTGCGCATTTTAGAGGCAGCAATCATCTCCATCGCCCGAGTTATCTTGGCAATGTTCTGAATGCCACGGATGCGGCGCCTGATAAGTCTAATGTTAGCCAATTATCATTAGCTCCCAAACGTGCGCTTAAAGCTGATAATAGCTTCCTTCAGCTTAGCCTCGGTCTCATCCGAAAGCGTTTTGGAATCGGTAATGTCTGCCACAATACCAGGGTGTTGAGTCGCGATAAACTGGCGAAGCTGAGTTTCAAACGCCTGCACACGATCTATCGCTACGTCATCAAGGTAGCCATTGATCACGGCATAAAGGATAGCGACCTGCTCAGCCACCGTCATGGGGCGGTAGAGAGGCTGTTTTAAGACTTCGGTGATACGTTGGCCGCGGTCAATCTGTGCTTTTGTGGCTTTATCAAGCTCTGCTGTACCAAACTGCGCAAAAGCCGCGAGTTCCCTATATTGCGCCATGGCCAGTTTGAGCTTACCTGCTACCTTTTTCATGGCTTTAGTCTGTGCCGCCGAACCGACGCGGGATACCGAGATACCAATGTTGAGAGCCGGACGAATACCGGCGTTGAACAAATCAGACTCAAGGTATATCTGCCCATCGGTAATAGAAATGACATTGGTTGGAATATAAGCCGACACGTCACCGGCCTGTGTTTCAATAACAGGCAGGGCGGTGAGTGAGCCGCCGCCATATTGCGGGGCGAGCTTTGCCGCACGCTCCAAAAGACGGCTGTGTAAATAGAATACATCACCGGGATAGGCTTCGCGGCCTGGAGGTCGGCGAAGCAAGAGTGACATCTGCCGATAAGCCCAGCCGTGCTTGGAGAGGTCGTCGTAGACAATCAGAGCCTCTTTCCCGGTTTCCATGAACTCCTCACCCATGGCACAGCCTGCAAAGGGGGCTAGGTACTGAAGGGCAACCGACTCTGAAGCATTGGCTGCCACCACAATGGTGTGAGCCATGGCTCCCTCTGCTTCCAACCGAGCTACCACTTGAGCCACCTTGGAGGCTTTTTGGCCGATAGCTACATAGATACAGATAAGGTTGCCGCCCCTTTGATTGATAATGGCATCAAGGGCAATGGACGTCTTGCCGGTGGAACGGTCGCCGATAATAAGCTCGCGCTGACCTCGCCCTATTGGGATCATAGCATCGATGGCCTTGATGCCTGTCTGCACGGGGGTATCAATCGACTTACGAGTGACAACGTTAGGAGCCACCCGCTCTACGGGGCGAGTACGCTCAGTCTTGACCGGACCCTTGCCGTCAAGGGGACGACCCAGCGGATCCACCACGCGCCCAATAAGGGCAATGCCAACCGGCACTTCAGCCACGCGTCCGGTCGCCCTAACCTCGTCGCCTTCCTTAAGACCAGAATCGTCACCGAGGACAACAGCGCCAACGGCCTCTTCTTCCAAGTTGAGGGCGATACCTATCACGCCTCCCGGGAACTCTAGGAGCTCGTTATACTTAGCTCCAGAAAGGCCGCTGATGCGAGCGATGCCGTCACCCACTTGGGTGATAGTGCCCACATTGACAACACTAACACCGGTGGCATAACTTTCGACCTGTTTTTTCAGGGATGCGATAATGTCGCGGTTGCTGTTTGTCATATGGCCAGCTCCTTGCTTAGTGTCTGTAGCCGGCTGCGGATGCTGCCGTCGATCAATTTGTCGCCTATCCGCACGATAATGCCGCCGATAACTGATGGGTCTACATTAGTCTTTATCACCACCGGCCGCTCCATAATTTCGGTGAGGCGCCTGCCCAAAGAGAGCTTGGTCTCATCATCCAAAGCCGCCGCTGTGGTAACCTCAGCCACCTCCGCCCCCTCTATGCCGTGATAGGCATCGAGCAACCGCTGATACTCAACGGTGATATTATCAATCTCCGTCAGGCTGCCCTTATCAAGCAGCGTGACTACCAATCTAGCTACCTCAGGCGCTAGCTCCCCAGTACGCTCAGAGAGCAATTTGAATCTCTCGGCGACAGGCAGCTTAGTGCTAACCAGTATCGCAGCCAGCGTTGCGTCTTTAAGTAAATCGCCTACTTGGCGCAACTGCGAAAGATATTGAACTGGCGCCTTTGCCGCTAGGGCTGCTGCAAAGAGCTCTTGAGCTAAGCCTGTGGCTTTCGTTCCGCTTACCATGCTTTTCCTCTCAAAACTCGGGGCTTACCCTTTCCCTAGTGACACAGCTTCTTTCATAACGTTATCTATGAGGGTCTTCTGAGTATTGGCATCCAGCGACTGGCTGATGGCCTTTCCGGCAACGGCGACGGCAAGATCTGCCACCTCCTTGCGCAACTCAGACATGGCCTCTTCTTTTTCACGCTTGGTCTCAGCCCGAGCTTTCTCAATAATTGCCTCGGCCTCTTTGCGCGCATCAGCTTCAACGCGCCGTCTTACTTCCTCGGCCGTCTTAGATGCCTGTTCCACAATTTTTTGTCCTGAGGCGGAAGCTTCCTCTATCTTCAGAGCCACTTCTTTCTCTGCCGAGGCAGCTTCCAGCTTAGCACGCTCGCCTGCTTCCAGGCTCTCTTTTATAAGCTGACTGCGCTTATCCATAGTCTTCAGAAAGCGCTTATACCCCACCAAGTAGAGCACCAACAACAGGACGCCAAAGTTCACAACCTGCATTATCAGCGTGTTCACATTGATGCCTAGTGCACCCAAGGGATTACCATCACCCATAGCTACCCTCCATGGCGTTTAACTAATTCAGCCGTAATACCCAGGGGTTACGCCACCATGGCTAAGATGATGGCAATGATGAGCACATAGATGCCAATGGCTTCGGTTAGACCAGCCATAAGAATCATATTCGTAAACATGCGCCCACCAGCCTCTGGGTTGCGAGCAATGCCCTGCATCGTGGCAAAGCCGATAAGCCCTAAACCCAAGCTAGGTCCGAACATCCCCAGAGCAGCCGCTAAACCTGCGCCTAAAAATTTCGCCGTTTCAGCATCCATAGTTAACGATCCCCCTTTTTAATATTCAATCTGTATTCGATTTTGTTGTTTTAGTGTCCGTGCTCTTCGGAGGAATGCGAAGCAACGGCTAGGGAAATATACACAATGGTCAGGGCAGAAAAAACCAAAGCCTGAATGAAACCTACCAGCACCTCAAGCCCGTAGAAGACAATCGGTACTAGGAATGGCAGAAGATAAGCAATAGAGAGAAGCAGAATCTCCCCCGCTGTCATGTTGCCAAACAAACGGAAGCTGAGACTAACAATGCGGATAAACTCTCCAAGGAGCTCAATGATACCGGTAAAGAAGCTGATAAAACCAGAGATAAACTCTACTGCCGCTTGGCCAATTTTGCCTTTGAAGAGTTTCTTCACGGCGCTAATCATACCGCCGAAGACGAAGAATTTCTTTAAATATCCCAAGCGCAACCGCTTAAAGCCCATAAACTCCGTTACGCAGAAAGCCACCAGCGCCAAGGCAAGGGTGGTATTAAGGTCAGTGTTAGCGCCACGAATAAGCTCGGCTTCGCCCTCGTGGGTGTGAATAGTTATGCTGCCAAAGCCAGGCACCAAGGCCAGCCAAGCATTGAAACCAACAAACAGAAAGATGGTTGCCACCAACGGAAAGAAGCGGCGCCCATCTTTTTCCCCGGCAATACCAACCACAAGGTTATAAACAAAACCCAACAGGGATTCAACAACCGACTGGATGCGGGTAGGAATAAGCCGTGAACGACTGAAAGCGGCGATGAACAAGATGATGAGAACCGCCATGGTAATCCAGGTGGCAACAATGGTATTGGTTACAGGAAAACTAAAGATGTGGAAGACGGGTTCAGCCGGGAGTTGTGGATGTGGCTGGTGTACACCCAACCAATTCGGTAGGCCGGTAATGCCAAACGACTTGCCAATCGGTCCGGCAAGCATGCCAACCACAACAACCCCTACAACAACGACCGCGATAATAATGGCTACCGGGAGCGAGCAACCTAAACAGCCCTTCTTCTTAGCCACAGACTATTCCCCTTTAAGCTGATTATTCATTAGAGGCCTAAACGCCTGGTAAGCACCGTAACCAGCCACGACCAATCCTAACAGAATGCCAATTATTAAGAAAACCGGCTTCGAGCCAAGTTTTTCGCCCACCCATAAACCACCGAGTACCCCACCAAGTATGGCCAAAGCCATATACCAACCAATTCCTATAACTCGGATGGCGAGCTGCCATTGTTGCATAAGCACCCCGGGTACACTAGCGGGAAGAATACCAAAAAGGAGGAAATCAAGTCAAGACCCCTTTAGCCACACGAAATAATAAGCCCCGAAAAAATCGAGGCTCATTCGTTACATCGCATAACACCTTAAGACTTATGACTTATATTTACCAAAGTCTTCAAGATCAAGGCCTTCTAGAAATTCCTTATAGGCAGAGAGTTTACCAAGCTCCTCTTCGCTCACCTTGCGTGGTTTGACCTCAGGCGACTTGCCCCCGGCACCAACTTGCTCGCCATCCATGACAAGCTCATCACCCTCATCGCGGGAGAGCGATATGCCAGCCTTATCAAGCACCGCCTCATCAGCGTAGATAGGCACGGGATGCCCTGCTGCCAACGCTAAGGCAAAGGCATCGGAAGGGCGTGAGTCTATTTCCATCTGTTCGCCGTTCACATTCATGATTATCTTGGCATAAAAGGTGTCATTTTTTAGGTCGCTCACCACAATAGCATCAATTGATGCCCCCAGGGCATCAATGATTGAACGCAGCAAATCATGGGTCAGTGGGCGCGGTACACGCTCGCCGCGTAGCTTGAGGGCAATAGCATTAGCCTCGGCTGGTCCAATGAATATAGGTAGGTAGCGCTCCGCGCCTTTGTCTTTCAAGAGTACAACGTACGGCGTGCCGTGCTGGGTAGATTTAGGGTTCATCAAGCCTACCCGCAGGCTATCTATAGACATCTCTATCATTTCTTGCTCCATTCCAAACCTAGGCTGGAAAACAGCCTCATGAGTACGATAATTCTACCGCCGAAGCCGGAGGGTGTCAACAGAACAGAGCAAGCAGGTTAACCCTGCTACAACTCTCTCTGTGGCTTAGCAAAACATGGCCTCATCAACATGTGCGATAACGTAGAGTTAACGTTCGTGGTAGCGCGAAAACCGAAGGCAGATCAATCTAGGACGATGATTACAAAACGACCAATAGATTCAATAATCACCTATGGGTTCAGGGAGAGAACGGTATTCATCAGTATCTCTCCAACAATGGTTAACCACGATGGAAGCAAATTCAACGAAATTGCGGAACTTTTCTGGGGCCATTGGGTGAAATACCGACGCATCGGTAATAATCGAGTATTCCTCATTGTTTATTCGAAAAGTAAACTTGTAAAACCAGACCTTTTCCGCGTAACCCCAGCCCTCATCTAGATACCAGCTTAGAACATCGGGGCTACTGTACGATTTGATATCATGCTTGATGATGTCGTTGTATAGTTCCTGTAGACGAGCCTGCGGCATACTGTATTGAGTGCTGTAATACCCCACGCTCCCCAAGCTCCCTGCGTCGGGATTATCTCCTATCTTCAGCCCGATGACATTGTTTTTGGTATCCAGTGCGGTCCAGAAAATCTCAGGATGTTGCCGTGGATCCCAGTACCCTGCTTCAAAAAACCACTCACCATCCTCTACCCACCACTTTGCTTCAACAAACCACGAACCAGCTTCAAAAACAAAATAAAAGTCATTAACAACTGAACCATCGTCCGCTGTGATGACTGGTGTCGGAGTTGTTACACAACCAAGAGTAGACAGGGGCAGTATTGATGCCATAACAACCAGAGCAAGTTGTTTCAGCATCATACTGCCCTTACGTTTATTTCCTCTTTACGATAATCACGAACATTCCGCCGACAATAATGCCTCCCAAGATGCCGACGATAATCCATGGCCATGGGATATCATTGGTTTTGGCCGGCGGTTCTGACGAAGAAGTGGTTGGCGTTGGTGTACTGGTCGCAGGCGGTGGTACCGATGTGGTCGTATCCACTGTTGTCGTAGATACAGATGTAGTAGTTGCTGATGTAAC
>CAYOAR010000179.1:0-5628 GCA_964402105.1 uncultured Dehalococcoidales bacterium | reverse complement strand
GCATCTGCTCCTGTCCTGCCTCTGCCATTTCTTTTTCAAGCCTTGCGATCTCAACCGCCAGATCGAAAAGGCTTGCCATAGGGATAACCACTTCGGTCTCATTAAGAACTAGGGCTAAGGAGCGTGGCGGAGTCTCGCCGCGCTCTTTAGCCAACTCTGTCACTTTCGCCTTCGCTAGATTTTCGATGGCAGCCACGTAAGGTCGGAAAAGATCAGTGCTCTCCCCAGCATAGACTCGGATCTCAATCAGGCGATCAGGAGCAACCTCATACTCAGCACGGACATTGCGCACAGTGCGCACAACCTCTATGAGATTATCCAATACTTTCTCTGCACCCATATCGTAAAGACTCTCATCCGAGGTAGGATAAGAGGCAACCATGATGGAGTCTGCAAGTCCCAGCTGCCCCATTACCGCCTTCAAGCTTTGCCACAACTCCTCTGTAACAAAAGGCATAAATGGATGAAGCAAACGGAGAGACTGTTCAAGCACATGCACAAGCACCGGAAGCGGAGATGGGGATAAGCCGCGCTGCAATCTCCCCTTGGCTAGTTCAATATACCAATCGCAATACTCACCCCATAAAAAGTCGTGGACTTGGCGTAAGGCCTCACCAAACTCAAATTCCTCCATAAGTGCATTTGCGGAGGCACTAATGCGAGCAAGGCGCGAGAGAATCCAGCGGTCCTCTATAACAAGTGACCCCATCTCCAATCGACAGTTTTGGTTCTGAGCAGCGTAGCGCAACACAAAACGCGTAGCATTATAGAGTTTGTTCGCGAAGTTGCGCCCAGCCTCAAGTTTAGTGTCTCCAAGCTTAGAGTCGTTGCCCGGTGAGGTACCCCACAGCACGGCAAAGCGCAGAGCATCTGTGCCGTATCTATCCATCAACACCAATGGGTCAAGGACGTTTCCCTTGGTCTTACTCATCTTCTCGCCGCGCTCATCTCTAATCAAGCCATGGAGGTACACGAAGCGGAACGGAATCTCTCCCGTGTCCTCTATACCCATCATGATCATGCGCGCTACCCAGAAAAAGAGAATATCGTAGGCTGTCTCCATAACAGTCGTGGGGTAGAAATAGCGGAGGTCATCGGTATCATCCGGCCAGCCTAAGGTAGAGTGCGGCCAAAGCCCCGAGGAAAACCAGGTATCTAAAACATCTGAATCCTGTTCAAGCTTTGTGCTTCCGCACCGATGACACGTCTTGGGATTATCCACAGCGACCACTGTTTCGCCGCACATGCAATACCACACCGGAATGCGGTGTCCCCACCAAAGCTGGCGCGAGATACACCAATCGCGGATATTCTCCATCCAGTTGAGATACACCTTGGTAAAGCGCTCTGGAACAATCCGGATACTCCCATCCTTTACTGCGGCAATGGCTGGGGCTGCGAGGGGTGCAATCTTTACAAACCACTGGCGCGAGGCGACAGGCTCAATCACAGTGCGACAGCGCTGGCAGTGGCCAACGGCATGAGTGTAGGGCTCAATTTTTCCCAACAGCCCTGCTTGTTCAAGTTCGGTGATTATTGCCTGTCGGGCATCAATGGCTCTCTTCCCTTGATATTTACCACCATGCTCATTGATAGTGCCATCTTGGTTTAAAATGTTAATTTTCGGCAACTTGTGGCGCAGGGAAATCTCAAAGTCGGTGGGGTCGTGGGCTGGCGTCACTTTAACTGCACCTGTACCAAAATCCATCGCCACTGCCTCATCAGCCACAATGGGAATGGCGCGCCCCATTATTGGCAGAATAAGACTTTTGCCCAAAATATCGCTATAGCGCGCGTCCGAAGGGTTGACCGCGACAGCCGCGTCCCCCAACATAGTCTCGGGGCGGGTAGTTGCCACAGTCACAAAGCGGGACTCATCTCCTGCCACAGGATACTTAATGTGCCACAAGCTGCTGGGAACATTTTTATGCTCCACCTCTAGGTCAGAAAGAGCGGTCGCGCAACGCGGGCACCAATTGGTGATACGCTCACCACGATAGATGAGTCCTTTGTTATAGAGCCGCACAAATGCTGTGCGCACGGCGCGTGAAGGTCCTTCGTCCAAGGTAAACCGCTCGCGTGTCCAATCGCACGATACGCCCAAGCGGCGATGTTGATTGGCGATATTATCACGCGTCTCACGCACCCACTGCCAAATGCGCACAAGAAATTCCTCACGCCCTATCTGGTGACGCGTGAGGCCTTCTTTGGCCAGCAACCGTTCCACGACTACCTGTGCCGCAATGCCTGCGTGATCTTCACCCGGCAGCCAGAGGGTAGGCTCTCCGCGCATACGATGCCAACGCGTCATGATGTCCTCCAGCGTGGCTGTGAGAGCGTGCCCTAAATGAAGGTCGCCCGTGATATTGGGCGGCGGCTGGATGATAACAAATGGCTTTTTTGTCGGATCTATGCGAGGAGTGAAATAACCATTCTCCAACCAGTATTGGTACCACTTACGCTCTACGGCATGCGGATCATAGGCTTTTGGCAATTCAGGGTTCAGCGACATGGTATCGGCTCCTACTTGTTCAAGCGTGATGAGTTATTTTAGCATAGCCGATGGCGGCAAGCCTACAACCCGACCGCCTATGCGAAAAGTTGCCTGATCTTTTCCCCGATTTGCTGCACCTCGATGCTCTGGCGATTTCGTGGACGAGGCAGGCTCACCGGCAGAATAGCCCTTACTTTAGTTGGACGGCGCGAAAGCACGATGATGCGATCTGCCATATAGATCGCCTCGGTCGGGTCATGGGTGACTAATAGTAGCGAAATTTCTTTTTCACTCCAAATACGCACAATTTCGTCCTGAAGCTCCTCGCGGTTGCGCAGATCCAATCCAGTGAGCGGCTCATCCATAAACAAGATTCGAGGCTGAGTGACCAGCGCCCGCGCCAATGCCACACGCTGCTTCATGCCCCCGCTCAATTGATGAGGATATGAAGAGGTAAAATCTGATAGCCCCACCAATGATAGTGCCTGTTCAACAAGATAGTCAGCGCTTGCATCCACTTTGTTCTGACGCAGTTCCAGCGATAAACGCACGTTCTGGTAAACAGTGCGCCATGGCAAAAGACGCGGCTCCTGGAATACGACGGCAGTTTGCTGCAAATAATCGCGATTCTTACGGATATCATCACCGCCCATTGATACCGAACCACCATCAAAAGGTAGTAGCCCCGCGACAATGCGCAATATAGTGGTCTTGCCGCATCCAGAAGGACCCAGTATGCATACCAACTCTCCGAACTGTACATCAAAGTTGATGCCGGAGAGTACTTCCAAGCGTCCAAAGTTCTTGCGCAGAGCGCTGACTACAATCGTTTTAGTTCCTGCGGTTTCCATTTGCGCACAAACTTTCTCTCAACAAACTTAAATACGACATAATCAAAGAAAATCAGAATAAACGCAAAAGCTAAGGTCCAGCCAAAAACATCGGCCATGCGATAGTGTGTATAAGCATAATGTAGCATATACCCCATGCCGGCACTATGGCCTCCAAACATCTCAGCCGGCACAATTATTTTCCAGGCAATCATAAAACCGCTTTTAGTCGCGACAAATAAATAAGGATAGAGCATCGGCATAACAACTTTGCCAAGGATTTTAATTGGATGGTGTGTGTATGATGATGCCATTTCAATGAGATTGGCATCCAGTTCTTTCATGCCTTCCCACACATTGATAATGAAGAAAGGGGCAACTGCAACCGCTACAGTAAGGCTAGATGCAGTGTCACTGGAGCCAATCCACAGTATAAACATCAATGCCCAGCAGATAGTTGGCACTGTCTGTAACAAAGGGTAAAGTACCACTCTCACTACCGCTTCTGCCAGTTTGCTATAGCGCGGGATTATTCCCAGTATCGTACCAAACAAAGCCCCTATAAGCGTGCCAATAAAAACACGATAGAGAGTCACCCACACGTTGTAAAGACCATTGGAAGCGATTACTCTTTTAAACAGAGCCGCCACTGTTTGCTGTGGGTTAGGCAACAAAATAGAATCTGCTACGATAGACAACAACCACCAAGCAGCAATGAATGCCGCCAGCACAAAAGAAGCTCTTAGAATCTTATGCATCTACAACTTATGCAGCTACAAATAAACTTGTTTATGGCTCTTTGAATAAAATTGATATATCCGGGAAAGACGCGATTGTCCCATCGCTATTGTCCTTAACAAAACCGAAAATCGCCATAATTCCATCAAGTACTTTGCCATTAATCGGCTGTATATCACACCCGGAGTGTTCGTTGTATATCCTGATATATGTCCCAACGCTTTCAAGGTCTTCGCGTTCGGCAGCGAATATCGGCGCCAGTTCGTCAATATGCTGTTCGCCATAAGCACTAGATAACCTGAGAAACTCATAAATATCTTTTACTAATCTTGCATGCTCGTTATGAAAACTGGGATTAACTACAAGTAATGAGGCAGCCTGCGGAACGCCATAATTTTGGACAAAAGCTTTGTCAAGATCCCATACGACCTTGTAAGTCGGGTCAAGAATAGCTTGCACACCCGTATTCTGCCCAAGCAAAGCCGCATCAATTTCCCCGCTCTTAAGCCATTCCATGAGTAGAACATTGCTTCCCACAACTAAATTATTCGCCCCAAGGGTGATGCCGTAATTGGTCTTCAGCAATGCCAGCATAGTACTCGTACTACTAGCAGTCAGTCTCGGCACCCCAACCTTTTTGCCTACCAAATCAGCTGGTGAGCTGATGTTGCTGCCAGCCAAAGTCATTATGAAATTTACTCCATTGGCTTTCTGGGCTCCGGTATGTGTGATATAGGTGCTGATAGCCTCCAGCTTTGGCGACTGATTGGCTGCCGCAACCGCGAACGAAGCGGTTGCCAACACTCCCATAGAATATCTGCCTGTCATCATTAAGTCGTCGTAATTATCTGCTAAGGTAATTTTCAGTTCGTATTTATCAGACACAAATTTGTAAATACCATTTCTGATAGCATATGTGGAAAGCCATGTGTTGAAAGAGGTCGCCATCGGCATTTCAATAACAATTTTGCCAGATCCGAGATTACATGCCGGAACAGACACAGTAATTATCACAAGACATAGCACTGCAGAAACTAGTGCAACCAGTTTTTTTGCTTTCAAGGCGACTGCACTCCTTATTTTGCGGATATTACGAGATTTTCCCCTATACAGCTATCACCGCATTCTAGCCATTGTAAAGTTCCGCCAATATAACACGCAAACAATTAAGTAGTCATGAGCCCCAGGGGCCTATGCTATGAATCAATCTTGGGCGGTAGAACGTAAACTCATATGAGTATTCATAAATTCGCCATCAAGTGCTAGAATACCAAACGTATGCAACTAAATGATTTTCTGAAATTAGCACAAAGCCGCCGCAGTGTTCGTCGCTTCAGGGCAGACCCTGTCCCACAAGTGTTAATCGAGAAAATATTGGAAGCTGGGCGCTGGGCTATGTCGGGGGCAAATGGTCAGCCTTGGGAATTTATAGTAATACAAGATTCTTCCACTCGTGACAAACTAGCGCAATCTTGGTTTGAGCCGCACAAGGAGATGTATGCTATTGAGCAAGCGCGCATATCCGAACTAAAACTACCGCCGCTACGCGAATTCGCCACCGCCGCC
>CAYOAR010000178.1:0-9045 GCA_964402105.1 uncultured Dehalococcoidales bacterium | reverse complement strand
ACGCTGGAGGTGTCAGCAAATTGCCGCCCCACCAGTCCCCCGGCATTGTTGCTGGCGGTAACATTGCCAGTAGCGTAACATCTGCTGATAGTGCTGACGGCACCGGCATTGGCTGATTTTTGCTCTCCCACCAATCCGCCGGCATAGTTACCTGTTGCTTCAACTTCGCCGGTAGCATAGCAATTCGTAATAGTGCCGGCGCCGCTAATGGTTTCTTGTATTCCCACCAGCCCGCCGGCATGGTTGTTTGCAGTGACGTCGCCTGTTGTGTAGCAGTTGGTGATGGCGTTGATGCCGCTTAAAGCGGTGTATTGATAACCCACCAGCCCGCCGGCATAGTCATTGGTTGCCGTGACGTTGCCAGCAACGTAGCAGTCGGTGATGGCGCCAGTGCCGCTGTTGGTTGCCCCATGCATTCCGACTAGCCCGCCGACGTAGGAATCTCCTGTGATTCCCTGAGAGGAAATCACCACACTAAGGTTTTTGATGGCGGCATTCACTGTTAATCCAAATAAACCGACATAGTTTTCGCTTCCGCGGTCAATCCACAGACCTGTGATGGTATACCAGTCTCCGTTAAGACTGCCGGTGAAACGATTAGAATTGTCACCAATAGGTGCCCAGCCATTACTCCCCCATTTAGCGTAACCCGCACCGCCTAGGGCAAGGTAGGCTGTTAAGTCTATGTCATTACCTAGTTTGTAGTGTTTATCCAGTTGCAGGCGGATGTTATCAAGCTGCATAGGAGTACGGATGATGTAGGGGTTAACATCGGTGCCATCACCGCTTTCTGCTATCTGCCAGAAGAGCAAGGGATAAGTGGCACCCTCTGCCATGATCCATACCGGAGGGTTGGAGGCACTGCCGTCGAAGTCCCAGCCGACAGCGGTGAAGGTGCCCTTGGTCTTCATTTGGGCGGTGGTCCTCCCGGTGATGTTGTTGGTGCCGGTAGAGCCGGGGCTTGGTGAACCAATGCCATTTGCTTGACCGGTGCTCTCATTATCAAAGAAACAAGCTGAGGTGGTGTTGGTGCTGCCGCCCGCAACCGGGTTTTGCTGTCCCACCAGACCGCCTGCGTATCTGGCTGCCGTGACACCCCCGGTGGCATAGGAATTATTGATGATGTTGGCACCGCCGAAACCTTCGGTGAAAGCTTGCAGCCCCACCAGACCGCCGGCGTTACCAGTGTTAGATGTGACTGACCTTGCTTCGACGTTGCCCGTGGCATAGGAGTGAGCGATGACGGAGGTGCCGCCGGGACCTGCCTCTTGGCACCCCACCAGCCCTCCGGCATGGGCGAATATACTAGATTCGCTTTCCGCTAAAACATTTGATGCGGAAAAACAGTACTCAATAGTGTTGGTGCCATTGTTAGCGTATTGCCATGCCACCAGTCCGCCGGCAGGGCTGCCGGGCCCCGTTTTGGCGGTGACTGTACCCAAGGTATAGCAGTTAGCAGTGGTGATAGACCCGCCGCGGGCTTCTTGCCATCCCACCAGTCCGCCGGCACCACCGTTTGCCTCGACCGTACCCGAGAAATAGCAGTTTGAGGTGATAATGGAAGCGCTGACGTCTGCCCACTGTTCCCCCGCCAGTCCGCCGGCACAATTCTGAGCGGCCGTAACAAAACCCGCAACAGAGCAGTTTTCGATACTACTGGCATCGGTGCCATAAGCCAATTGATATCCCACCAGTCCGCCAACATAATTCTGACCCTTGATGCCATCTGATGCAATCTCAATACCAAGGTTCTTGAGAGTGGCATTCTCGGTATATCCGAATAGCCCGATATAGTCAGTGCTACTGCGGTCAATCCATAGACCTGTGATAACGAATCCATTGCCGTCAAGACTGCCGGTGAAAGGAGTTGTATCGCTACCGATGGGCATCCAGCCAGAGGCACCCCATTGGGCAAAGCCGGCACCACCCGGGGCCAGATAGTCGGTAAGGTCAATATCGCATCCCAATTTGTAGTGAGAGGACAGACTCTCGCGTATAGCATCCAGTTGCTCAGGGGTGGTGATGAAAATTGGGTTGTCGGGGGAGTCGCCGTCTGCTGCCCGCGCGTGAAGCGATGTGAAATCAAGACTAATTACAGCGGGAAATAAAAGCGCTACAACGAGTATTACCGAAAGTATCCGACGCGCGAGGCTTTGCTTAGTCTTTGGCATGATGGCTATCCTCCACAAAATGCTATAGAAGACGGTGGCATTGGCGGTTAGTCTAACACACGATAAGCCGCTGCGCAATCAGAGGGTGGCTAATGCACAGGTCGATGACTTCATGAGGCACGCCAAAAGAGATGTTATCAAAATCAGCCGCTTTGCACTTTGCCTGAGCAGAAGTAGGCTAACGAAAGCAACGAGCATCGAGCCTAAGCCTCATGCTGAGGCTTTAGTAAGCCACGGAATGGGAATTAGCTTCTATGAGGGCTGCTGCCCGCTGGGTGGCTTTTGGGGCTGCGACTGGTGGCGCTGCTGCTGTTGCTGCCCATGATGCTGGGGCGGCCGCTGGCCCCTAGGGCGGTTCCCGCTCGGTTGGCTTTGCCCGGGTTTTGCCTGGGGATTATTAGGGCGCGGGCTCTGGCTGGGTCTAGCCTGCGCAGGCCTGTGTTGCTCAGGGCGTGCGGGAATGACCGGCCGGGGAGTTGGTTTTGGGGCGGCCTTCGCCTCTGCTTTAGACAGTTCGTTATCGGTTACGCCCTTATCGCGAATATAGTCCATGGCATCTTGGACGGTGAGGATTTTCTCGGCATCTTCGTCGGGAATGCCAATCTTCCGCTCGGGGGTGGTGAACTCTTCCTCCAGCGCCATGATGAATTCTACGAGATCCAAAGAGTCAGCCCCCAAATCATCGACAAAGTTAGAACTTGGGGTAATTTCCTCCTCTTTTATATCAACAAGCTGGGTTACGGTCACTTTGCGGATGCGTTCGAAAATGGTCGCCAAGTCATCCTCCATTGCTTTCTGCTGTAAGATTGCCGATTGAACTCAGGACACCATTCACGAAGCGAGGGGAACTCTGACTGCCGAAATCCTTAGCCAGCTCCACAGCTTCATTGATGGCGACTCGCATAGGCACTTTATTATCAATCAACACCTCGAAGATTGCAAGCCTTAATATATTGCGGTCGATTACAGCCATTTGTTCAATTGGCCATGCCCTGGCAAAACGGCGGATGTGCCCGTCGATGATTGCCCGGTGCGCAAGCGCGCCGGTTACCAACTCTGAGGCAAAGCGGCTGTTCTCGGGTGAGAGCAGGGAGATCTCCAACTGGCGGCGGATAACTTCGGCCGGTTCATGGCCGGTGGTATCTATCTCGTACATAGCCTGGAGAGCGAGCCCGCGTGCTCGGTGCCTTTCGTTAAACGGCATAGCGGCACCTCATGGTTAATATGGTGGTTATATACATGTCATACCCCCATCCACGGTTAGTACGTGGCCTGTAATGTAGGAAGCATCATCCGATGCTAGGAAAGCACAGGCGGCAGCAACGTCCTCCGTCGTGCCCGGACGGCCCATGGGGACGGTACTCAAAGACTCACGCCGCCGCTTATCGGTTAGCTTGGCCGTCATATCGGTTTCGATGAAACCCGGGGCTACGGCATTCACCGTGATGCCGCGCGCACCTACCTCGCGAGCTAAAGACCGAGTAAGACCTATAATACCAGCCTTGGCGGCGCCATAATTGGTCTGCCCGGCATTACCGATAAGGCCCGTTACGCTGGCGATGCTGATAATCCGGCCCCATCTGCCCTTAAGCATATACCGCACGGCTGCCCGGCTACATAGGAAAACGCTGCGGAGGTTGACGGCAAGGACGTTCTCCCACTCCTCGTCACTCATACGCACTAAGAGCTGGTCTTGGGTTACGCCGGCGTTGTTGACTAGGACATCAAGGCGCCCATACTTGGAAATAATAGCTTTTACTACAGCAGAAACGCCTTCGCGAGTACTGACGTCACCCGGTACAGACAGCGCTTGCCCCCCCGAGGTTGTTATCTCGTCTGCCACTTGGGCGGCACTTTCCGGCAGGATATCGTTTACGGCAACGGCGGCACCGCCATGCGAGAGGCGAAGGGCAATGGTGCGGCCGATACCGCGCCCGGCACCAGTGACGAGGGCCACTCTTCCGTTGTAACTCATGAGGCTAGTCCTTCAGCTAAGTATTTGTTCACTGCCACGCTGTCACCCAGGCAAACAGTGCGTGCCGCGGGGTTGATGCGCTTAATCAGCCCGGACAGTATCCTGCCGGGACCAATTTCAACGAAAGTATCAACGCCCTTGGCGGTCATAGTTTCTATGCTTTCTTGCCATCTTATCGGATGGGTTAGCTGCCGGGTGAGCTCATTTTTAACGGCATCTGTGCTGCTAAGAGGTGCGGCGGTAGTGTTGCCAATGACCGGCAGGCAAGGGTTTGCCCATGTTACCTCATCGATTGCCGCGGCAAGTTCCTCGGCTGTTTGAGCCATAAAGGGCGTGTGAAAAGCCCCGCTAACCTGAAGGGGGGTGACCTTGCGGGCACCGCGTTCCTTAGCGAGCCTCTCGGCGTTCTTAACATCGGGGGTACAGCCGCTGATAACGGTTTGGTCGGGGCTGTTAAAGCTTGCGATAAAGACTCCTGTTTCCTGGCAGATGTCATCCAGAGCGAGTCTGTCCAAGCCGATTACAGCCGACATAGCCCC
This sequence comes from uncultured Dehalococcoidales bacterium, assembly GCA_964402105.1. Taxonomy (GTDB): domain Bacteria; phylum Chloroflexota; class Dehalococcoidia; order Dehalococcoidales; family UBA1222; genus WRNP01. Next base: position 4,360 of record CAYOAR010000178.1, on the reverse strand, counting down.
CGGGTTTTTTTTACCTGCCTGCTGCATGAGTTCGCCTCGGCGGCGGGCAAGCGAAACGGCATCTGCAACAGAGAGGGCTTTTGTTGCGGCGAGGGCGCTGTACTCGCCCAAGCTGTGTCCGGCAGCAAGCTCGGCTGTAATAGGCCGAGGGCTGTGTTGAATGGCCCCCAGCAAAGCCAAACTTAGGGTGAGTATGGCTGGCTGAGCGTTAACTGTCTCTCGGAGCTCATCCTCCGGGCCTTCGAAACAGAGGTGCGATAAGGCAAAACCCAATACCTCATCGGCAAGGTCAAAAATGGCACGAGCGACAGGAAAAGTACGGCAGATATCCCGGCCCATGCCCACAAACTGGGCACCCTGACCTGGGAATACCAGCGCAACGCGTGGGTTATGGGTCACCGAGACCTCCGTTGTATTACTTTTCCGGCTTCTTCTCTTTGGTCTCGATGGTGATGACCTCGCGGCCATTGTAGTAGCCGCAGGTATGACATACCTCATGCGGTGTCTTGGGGTGCTGACACTGCGGGCAGGCCATCATAGCTTGGGCAGACAGCTTTAGGTGCTGGCGTCTCTTGCCTTGGCGGGCACTCGCGGTTTTTCTTTTTGGTAGTGGTGGCATGTTCTACTCCATTCTAAATTAGGTGCTCAAGTCTTAATGCCGGGACAGTCCGGCTGGCAGAGGGGCTTCATGGGGATGGCGGTCAGGATGTACTGGCGGAGAGCTTCGGTGAGGTCAAGCGTCAAGTGCTCATCGATGGTGAACGCCTCTGTCTCTTCAGGGTCTGGCAGCGAAAGACCTGAACTTACGTCCATGATTGGGAAATACTCTTCATCGAATTTGATGTGCAAGGGGCAGGGGTAGTGCTCCAAACACCGGGCGCACTCCAACGTCACCTCGGTGCTTACATCGGCTTGCACCAAGACACTACGGTTTGTGCGCGTAAGATGCGCCTCGCCAATCGCCACGCTAGAGCGATTCGCATCTAGGCAGACATCGTCATTTATAGCCACAGCGCGCGCATTGCCGATAGAGCCTTTAAGCATCTGGGAAACATTGACCTGCAACATACAAACTCTAATTATACTATAAAGGGGGCTGAGCGCAAACCGCGAGGCGTTACATCTGTTCCGGTGTAGCCATGCCCATAAGGCGCAGAGTGCGGGCAAGCACTGTTTTAGCGGCGGCGACAAGCTTGAGCCGGGCGCGAGAAAGCGCTAGGTCATCTTTCGAGACCACGCGGCACTGCTTGTAAAAGCTGTGGAAGACGGTTGCCAACTCCTGGGCGTAGTAGGGTAGATGCTGCGGCTCCAAACTGCGGGCAGCAAGCTCGATGATTTCGGGGAACCTAAGCATTTGCCGGATAAGAGCGAGCTCTGGCTCACTGGTAAGGAGGGCTGTGTTGCCATCGGCGTAGTCCAAACCTTCTTCGCTTGCCAAGCGTAGGATGCTTGCGATGCGAGCATGGGCATACTGGACGTAGTACACCGGGTTTTCGGATGACTCCTTTTTTGCCAGTTCCAGATCGAAATCCATCTGGCTATCGGCGGAGCGCGCCAAGAAGAAAAAGCGGCAGGCATCGGCGCCGACTTCATCAATCACATCGCGCAGAGTAATAATGTCCCCCGAGCGCTTAGAAACGCGCACGCTTTCGCCGCCGCGGCGGAGGGTAACGAGCTGCGAGACGATGATATGAAGCCGTGCGGGGTCAACCCCTAAGGCGGTGACCGCAGCTTTCATGCGCGGCACATGCCCTTGGTGGTCGGCCCCCCAAATGTCTATTGCGCGCTCAAAGCCCCGGCCCACAAACTTGCCATAATGATAGGCGATGTCGGTGCCGAAGTAGGTTGCAGTGCCGTCGGAGCGGATGACAACGTTGTCCTTATCTTCGCCAAGGGCGGTCGAGGTGAACCAAGTTGCCCCTTCTTTGTCTGCCAAGTATCCCTTGTCGCGCAGGATTTTAAGTACATGCGCGAACTCGCCGCTGTCGTAGAGACTCTGCTCGCTAAACCAGCGGTCGTAGTTGATGCCAAGGGCACTTAAGTCGTCTGCAATTACCGACAGCATCTTTTTCACGCCGAGTTTGCCAAGCTCAGCTTGCCCGTCTAGGGCGGCAAGGTACCGGTCGCCGTGCTCGGCTACCATGTCTTTGGCTAGATCTATCATATATTGGCCGTGGTAGCCTGCTTCTGGCATAGCTACCTCGCGTCCAAGCTCTTGTTGATAGCGTGCCCATAGAGATTGATAAAAAGCCTGCATTTGGTTGCCGGCATCATTGACATAATATTCAGTTTGTACAGTGTAGCCGGCGGCGGCGAGAATAGCAGCCAGAGCTGAGCCGAGGACGGCACCGCGCCCATGCCCAACGTGCAGGGGACCGGTAGGGTTGGCGCTTACAAACTCGACCTGTACCGATTGGCCTTGCCCCAGGGCTAGATTGCCGTAGCCTTCGCCTCCGGCAAGGATGGTCTCTACTTGGCCGGCAAGCCACTGAGAGCTGCAAGTGAAATTGATGAATCCCGGAGGTGCAATGGCCACAGAGACAAGCTCGGGGTCGGCACACAAAAACTCGCTAAGCGTGCGGGCGATGAGCATGGGATTCATGGCACAAGAACGCGCCAGTTTAAGGGGCAGGCTGGTCGCGTAGTCGCCGTGGGTGGGGTTCTGAGGTCTCTCCAGGGATATCTCTGGTATGGCCACCCGCGGTAGCTTTTCTTGCTGCTGTGCTTGCTTTACAGCATCTGTTAAGATGTCGGTCAGTTTTTGTTTCAATGTGAGAGCGGTCAAATTGCTTACTCCCCAAAAATAGCTTAAGGAGCGTTGATTATAACATGGCGGCGATGATTATGCATAAAAACATGATTGGTTATGGTCTGTATAGAGTTTGCAGAACTGCTGAATTCCCAAATCGTGGTTTCAGGGGGCTTAATGCATCAACGTTACACACGGTTAGTGTATATTAAACCATTTCTTTATAAATTAGATTTTTACCCATGACTTGTTCCACCCTATGCATTATAATGTTCGGGCGAGAGTGAGCCTATGAAAAACGCAAGATTTACCTTGATACCTCTGTCATCAGCCATCTTGATGCTCCGGACGCGCCCGAGAAGATGACTGATGCTCTTGAAGGCGCGAAAGCTATCGCAATCCTTGGTGGCTATCGCGATATTATGATCTATTCTCCCTCGATGCTCATACGAGGAGGTTTGAAAAATGGATAGAGATATATCAATGCCGGAAATCAGCCCAAACTTTACAATTGAAGATATCCATAGAATCAGAGAGTGGAATTACGAGATGCGCAAAGGCATGACACCTACAGAGATTTGCGAAGATACGCGTAAGGGTGCCGCTCGCGTAGAGGCCCTTTTGGCTCAGCCCATCGATCCAGCTATTGTGGCTGAGGTCGACCGCCGTTTGGCGGCTGTAAATATTGAAGTGTCCAGCAGGAAACCTGTCGAAGTATAACCATTTTTATTTCAGCATCCTGACATCTTGGCAACATTTACTAAATGCGTCTTTTGGTGTAATCCGTAGTGTACCTCGCAATAATGCAGTGCGACTGCATTATTGCCGAAAGTCGTAAGTTTAGCCAGTGTTTTGGGCAAGAAAGAAACATCCAGTGTGTGTTTGTTGCAGCTGTTGTTTTGCACTGGCTGATAATCGTTGGCGAAGATGTGGTTGCCAAGGTAGCAAGATCATGGTGCCTGGGCGAGCTAGCTTAAGTCGCCTTTCATTTCCGGCCAGAGCCGGGCAATCTCAGCCATGAGTGGTTGATAATCCGGGAGCTTAAGATCAGGGTCTTCCGTAAAGAGTCGCTCGGCCTCTGCGCGGGCTGCTTCCAAGGTAGGCACGTCGGAAAGCTTGGCCATGCGAAGGTCGGGAAGGCCAGACTGACGTGTGCCGAAGAACTCCCCCGGACCGCGCAGTTTCAGGTCTTCATCGGCAAGGCTGAAGCCGTCTAAAGTATGCTCAATGATATCCAAGCGGAGAAGGGCGATGTCGGATGGGCGGTCGGCGAGGAGCATGCAATAGCTCTGTGCCTGGCCACGCCCCACGCGCCCTCGGAACTGATGGAGCTGCGAAAGCCCGAACCTGTCGGCACTTTCCACCATCATCACCGTAGCGTTGGGTACGTCGATGCCAACCTCAATCACCGGTGTGGAAACGAGGATGTCTGTTTCGTGCCGGTTGAAAGCCGACATAACCTCATCTTTTTCCCGAGATGACATGCGTCCGTGGAGGAGGGCAAGCCTCAGGTCAGGGAAGACCCCGCTTGAGAGTTTCTCGAACTCGGCCACCGCAGAGCGCGCCTGGATAGCTTCAGACTCCTCGATGAGGGGGCAGATGATAAAGGCT
>CAYOAR010000177.1:0-2425 GCA_964402105.1 uncultured Dehalococcoidales bacterium | reverse complement strand
CACTATTCCCGTTCTGCCCAAGCCCGAGCCCGTTGTTCCCGCCTTGCCTGCTATTCCCATTCCGCCCCTCATCGCGCTGCAAGTTCTCGCAGAACACCGCCTGGGCCGCGCCTGCCGCCTCGACAAGTGCGCTCAGCAGTTCGGCGTTGTCAGACCTGATGCTTTGGTGGATGCTCTCCAGAAAGCCGCAGAACTCCTGCGCGCTACTCTTCGAATAGCGGATGCTCTCATGGCAGGCATCAATCTCACCAAGTGTCAGGTTCGCAATGCTGTTAGCTGTTCCCAGCGAGAATCTCTGCTCCATGAAAACCCTTTCGTACTATTCCATTCTGATGTCTGAAACAGACGGTCAACCCTGGCAATTCCCGATACTTACTTGATCGTTGCCCGCTCACCCCTTTTTATTTTTTCAATATGTGTTTTTGTGGCGGAGCCGGTAAGAAAGAAATAGATGATGCCCAATGCGAACGCGCCTATTGAAAGGATGTCGAGCCGAATAAACCACACAGAGATTATTTCATAAAACAAAAGCCGCCATAGGTAGTAAAAAGCAACACCAAGTATTCCCAGGCCACATACGGTAAGCGCCTGCCTCTTGTCCTTTTTGTCGGCCTCTTTTACTCGAGCAATGAGGTATTGCATTTCCTCTTCAGTCATAGGCTCGTTGCTCTGGCCGCCCGGCACACCTGGGTCTCCCGTCAGCTCTTTTTCCTGCGGATCCACGATTCCCTCCCTCTGAATCAACCGTTATTGGAGCAGTGCCATTTACCTGATCTTCCCGCGACAGTATTCGCAGCAGCCATTTGCCATGGGGACGGTGTTCGCGCCGCAGAGCGGACATATCACTGCGGCATTGTAGGCTGGCTGAGCTGGATACCCTGTTTGCGCGGGATAGGCCTGCGGATTGGCATAGGCCTGCGGATTGGCATAGGCCTGTGGGTTTGCATATGCCTGCTGTGTAGGCTGAGTCGGGTAGGCCGGCTGGGCCTGTGGGGCCTGGAAAGTCTGCTGCGGAGTCTGGTAGCCCTGCTGCGAGGACTGATAGGCCTGCTGGATCGGGGCAGGGTAACCCTGTTGAACCGGGGGAGCGCCCTGTGGTGCGTAACCCTGCGCACCCTGCGGCGCGTAGCCCGCACCAGCGCCTGCGCCATACACCGCGCCTGCGCCCACGGCAACTCCGGCAGCGCCGGCAGCGCCCGCGCCGTACCCCGGTGCGCCCTGCTGCGCGTAGCTCGCACCAGCCCCCTGCTGCGCGTACCCCGGCGCACCCTGCGGCGCGTACCCCGCAGCCTGGTAAGCTCCCGGAGCAGCGTTCAGGCGGTCCAGGGCGTCCTTGATTTCCTGCGCCTGAGCCTCGTAGTTCTTGTACTCGATGCTTTTGGCAATGCCGCCGACGATACTCCCGATAATGCTTCCGCTCGACGATTGCTCCACCGTGGACGTATTCAGTTTAAAGCGTATCTCGTTGAACCAGGGGCTGTTGACGTTTATGGTTATGTAAAAGTCATGCCCTTCGATGTATCGGGCCGGCACGTAGCTGGTCGTCCTGCCGTCCTTTTGGTAGGTCTCCTCGCGCCTGCTGGTCTCAACGTCAAAGCGGCACCCGGAGACCTGCGAGAAGTCGATGACGTCCGGGTTCTCGGTCTGCCATTTGTTAGAGGAGGTGACGATGAGCTTGCGGGCGTTGTCGTCAAGCAGCACTCTGGTCCCCTTGCCGAAGGTCCGCGTGACGTTAAACGCGGCAACGGCGGGCTTGTTGGCCTCGCGGTAGGCAAGCTGGTTTTTGATCTCAGCAATGGTGCTGTTTCTTCGCTCGCTGAAAAACGGAGAGAGGTTCTTGGCGCAGTTCGAACACATGTTGCCGTCATCCAGCTTTCGATTTCCGAGCAAACCGATCTTCTCACCGCAGATATCGCAGAATTTCTTGTCAAACAATCCCATAATCAGCCACCTTTCGAATAGTCAAAGCACCATGATCCGGATCAATTCCTTTGAATGAAACTATAGCGGATGTGAGGCAAAAGCAATAGGGTGTATCAAGGCGCGAGGATGTCAATACGTTACCAACATGGCAACCTTTTTGCGTGGCGGGAGATTTACTCAGGGTTTGTTGATAGGGCGGCGACCTTAATACATCCCTTGTCATCGGCCATTATGGTATTGTGGGGCAGTCGTCGTACGACCTTGCCAAAAGGAGCAAAAGTCCCATGCGTTTTAACCTTGTGTTCTGGATAATTCTCGGCTTTGTTGTCATTCAGTTTGTCTGGCAGCAGGTTCTTGCTGCCTTAAACCGTTCCCGGATGAGCGACACGCTGCCACAGGAGCTCGAGGGCATCTACCAGCCGGAGGAATACGCACGCCAACAGCAGTACCAGCGCACCAACAGCCGCTTTTCGCTCGTGCAGAGCAGCTTTGACACCGCCTT
>CAYOAR010000176.1:0-1531 GCA_964402105.1 uncultured Dehalococcoidales bacterium | reverse complement strand
CAGAGGGCTGCCCAACCGGCCGGAGCAGGCAGCGCTTAGCTTCAGTGAGGGCTTTTTCTGCCGTACTCCCGATACCAAGCCCTATTACAAGCGGCGGGCAAGCCTTGCCGCCAGCCTCTTTCACAGTGGTTACGACACTCTCGATGATGCCGGTTGGCCCTGCTCCGGGTGGCAGCATAAAAAGGCGGCTCATGTTCTCAGCCCCGCCCCCCTTGGGCATAAAGCTGATTTTAAGGGTTTTGCCGGGCACTATGTTCACGTGTACGACAGGCGGCGTATTGTCGCCCGTGTTCTGGCGCTGTGTGAATGGAGAGGCAACCATCGAAGCACGAAGAAAGTTCTCGCTGTAACCTTGGCGCGTGCCGATGGTGACCGCCTCGTATAGGTCGCCGCCTGCGATGTGGGCATCTTGCCCAAGCTCGAGGAAGAATACAGCTGTTCCGCAGTCTTGGCACAACGGCAGACATTCCGCTTTAGCGAGGCGGGCGTTTTCCAAAAGACGAGTAAGCACATCGCGTCCCAAGGGTGAGTGCTCGCGCTTAAGCGCGGTGCCAAGGGCAGCCAGCATGTCCGGAGGCAACTCAAAGCTTGCTTGGCGGATGAGTTCCGCAACAGTGCGGCTAATCTCTGCAACCTGAATATCTCTCACACGGCTATTCTAGCATGAAAAAGCACTGGCATACAGTGGAAATCAGCCGGTGTTTCATAGTGATACGACAGAGTATTCATTGGTTGGCTGAAAGGCTGAGGAAGCCATTTTTGGCGGCAAGGTTGCTTGTTTTTAGCCAATACTTTTAGCCGGTGGGCTGAGTTTCCTGGTTTTAACAAAAAGTGGCAGCGACTAGACTTGAACTAGTGACCAAGGGCTTATGAGTCCCCTGCTCTACCACTGAGCTACGCTGCCAGATTTCTAAGTTTATCGTTTTGTGCCTGTGATGTCAATCAAATTGGTGAGCTGAGATGACGCTATGCTTTCACCCTAGACTTCTATTTCTAATCCTTCATGCGCCGGGGTAATGCGGCAGCCAAGTGTACGCGCCGCCTTGGCAAGTTCGGTGCGAATATCATCCTCGAGGGAAGGGTTCATATGTACCGTGTATACCGATGGTACATAGCCATTCAACTTTTTAAAGTTCTCCAGTTCCTCTTGGAGCAGGGTGGGGGTAAGATGACCGGACTCACGTCCGAAATCTGCCCAGCGGTTGGAGGCGGTGACCTCAATTATGATAAGGTCGGGGCGGATGCTCCTCCAGACGTTGCTCAAGCCCGGACCGGTATCACCGGAATAGAATAGCCTGCGCCCGCCTCCGCTGACCTCGTAACCCATGGTTGGTACCGAGTGCTTCACCATAACGGGGAGAATGTTATAGTTGTTTACCGTAAAAGACTCCTCTGGCACCAGAGGGCAGAAGTCCAAAGTGCCTCTTTCCAAAAAGCGCGGGTAAAGGGCCCCGTTCAGGAGGTGTTCGGTAAGGGTGTTTCGTACCTCAATTGGGCCATACACCATCGCGCTGGCATTGTTGATGTGTAG
>CAYOAR010000175.1:0-9854 GCA_964402105.1 uncultured Dehalococcoidales bacterium | reverse complement strand
ATATTTGGGCCCGACGATGGGTTTGATCCCACCGGGTCCATCTAGGTTCATCTCTCCGACAAGGAATAAAGGGAGGCCGCGCAACAGGTACATTGGAATGAATGCCTCTAGATGCACTAGACCTGGGCGGACGTCGAGTTTTATATACTTACGCGCTGCGAGCAAGCCCAACCCTTTTCTAAGTACAGGTTCATCCTTGTACTTGGCATGCTTGAAACCCTCTGCCTCCATAAACTGCTCAACTAAGCTGTTCACCTGTTCGGGGGAATAGCTGGTGGGGATGTCGGCAATGAATCTCCCCCAAATACCTCTCTGTTGCTGGGGTTGGCGGTATTGTTCGAGAGATTGTTGCTGTGGCGGCTGCACCGCTTGACCGCACGACTGGCAAAAAATCGCCGCATCCTGCATTTGGACTCCGCATTTCATGCAAAATCTTGCCATTGATTCACCCTTCGCACATTTTAGCGATCGTTTCCGGCGGCTAATCTATAACAGCGCCCCCCAGCACTTCCTCCCCGCGGTAGAAAACGATTGACTGACCGGGAGCGATGCCCCACTGCGAGGCATTAAAACTCACTTGTAGTATATCACTTGTTGCGGCAATGTTTACGGCAACCTCCGGTGCTTTATAGCGCACGCGGGCAGTGATGCCCGAGAGTTCGGTTGGCGCACTGCCGGAAATCCAGCTGGGTGCTCTCGCCGTAAGTGCGGTGCGCCAGAGCGCCTCTTTGGGGCCGACCATGACCTCGTTGCGCTCGGCATCAAGCTTGGTGACATAAAGCGGCGCTGCGGCTGCAATTCCCAGCCCTTTCCGCTGCCCGATGGTGTGGTATGCCAGCCCGCGGTGTCTTCCAAGTGCCAGCCCGTTACTGTCAACAACTTCCCCTGGCATTGTTTGTTGATTCTTGGTTACGAAAGAGGCGTAATCGCCGCCCGGAATAAAGCAGATGTCTTGGCTCTCATCGTTTCTGATGAGCCCCGCTAGGCCAAGATGTGCGGCTGTTGCCCTCACCTCTGTTTTTGTGATTTCACCCAAGGGGAACATAGCCATCTCAAGCTGTGGCTGCGTTAAAGTATAGAGAAAATAAGACTGATCTTTGGTTTGGTCAGATGCCTTTAGAAGTTTGCAGTCATGAGTACGCAAGGTGCGGGCATAATGGCCTGTTGCCAGACGGCTAGCCCCACAGGCGCGGGCGTGCTCGGTTAGAACGCCGAACTTCACGCGCCGGTTGCAGACCACACAGGGATTGGGGGTGAGCCCTTTGTGGTAAGCGCGGCAGAAAGGCTTGATGACCTCACTCTCGAATAGGGTGCTGAGATCCAGTACGTCACAAGGGATGCCAAGGAAATGGGCGACTGCTTGGGCGCATGACACGGTATCCATTTGTCCCGGGAACAGCTGACAGGTAACACCGCGGACATCGTACCCCTGTTCCTTGAGCAGGGCGGCGGCAACCGATGAGTCCACCCCGCCGCTCATAGCTACGAGGATGCGGTGTGCGCTCATGACGATCGTCGGCGGTTTAGGCTGAGGCTGACCTTTTCCCAGATTACCCGAGATAGTTCTCCGCGGGGACGGCGTCCGTCTAAGACGTACCAGCGTTCCGGTTCGGCGTGGGCAAGGGCCAAATATCCCCGGCGCACCCGGTCGCGGAAAGCGGCGGCTTCCTGCTCAAAACGATCGGCTCGGGTGCCCGCTTTGCGCTCAAGGCCTACATCGGGGGCAATGTCCAGAAGGAAAGTGATATCCGGCTTGAGGCCGCCTGTGGCAAGGAGGCTTGCCTCGTTGATGATCTCGGTTGCAAGCCCGCGCCCGTAGCCTTGATAAGCCAAAGTCGAGTCGGCGAAGCGGTCGCAGATCACCACTTTACCCTGTGCCAAAACAGGCCTGATGACCTCGCTTATAAGATGAGCACGTGAGGCACTAAAGAGAAAGAGCTCGGTTGTCCCCGAGAGGGGAGCTTCGGGGTGCCACTTTAGCCAGCGCGTAATTGCTTCACCTAGGCGTGTTCCACCCGGCTCGCGCGTAAGCAGGGCCGGGATGTTTTCTTTAAGGAGATGGCGGTAAAGACGGCGTGACTGCACGCTCTTACCTGAGCCGTCTCCGCCTTCAAAGGTTATAAACATAAGCTACTCCTCGGGTACTATAGTCACCCGTCTGGCGGGCTCGCGTCCCGTGCTGCGGGAGCCAACGTGGGCCCGCTCGGCTATGAGGTGTTGCAGGCGGCGAATATAAGCCCCCTGCGGAGAAAGTTCAACCGGAGTGCGGCTTTCCCGCACCTCCCGGGCAGCCTCCTCGGCTTCTTTGAGCGCCGCGCTCAGCTCTTCTTGGCGGCTTGCCTCCGGGGCGGGTAGCCTGATTTTCGCGTGTGGATTCAGGGTGGCGAGCATGTGCCTTACCTGCTGGGGCGTATGCTTGCGCAAGACATAGATGGGCAGACTGGCAGCCTCGGCTTCGCGGATTTTCTGCGGCTTGCGGCGGAAGTAAGCCTTGGATGTTACGAGCAAGTCAGCATTACTGAGACCCTCTGACACCGTTATCTCGACCCCCATTTCACGCGCGGCCTGCTCCAAGCGTTGGCGGTTGATGCCGAAGAGATACATCCGCGGTGCCTCTTTGCGAGGGGGGCGGGGGCGCTCGCGCGGGGCATCTGCCGTGACCTTAGCCGGGGCGAGGCGTTCGGTGCGAACCTCACCATTTTCGAGCGAGCGAATCTCGGTGGCGGGATCACCCCCGCGCAGGCTGGCATCTACAGCCTCGGTTACGTCAGGGTGAACTGCCACGCGGTAGTGGTCTTGGATTTCCACAACAACGTCAAAGGTGGGGGTGGACTTGCGCTCCAGCACTGTTTTTTGGGTGCCGCGCCGCTTGGCCTCTTCGTCGGAAAGGGTGACCGATTGGATGCCGCCGATGAGGTCGGAGAGGGTCGGGTTGATCATGAGGTTCTCGAGGGTGTTGCCGTGGGCGGTACCGATGAGTTGTACCCCGCGCTCGGCGATGGTGCGGGCAGCCATAGCCTCAAGCTCGGTGCCGATCTCGTCGATGATAATTACCTCGGGCATATGGTTCTCAACGGCCTCAATCATGACGGCGTGCTGAAGGTTGGGGGTGGCTACCTGCATACGGCGGGCACTCCCGATGGCAGCGTGAGGGATATCGCCGTCGCCGGCGATCTCGTTGGAGGTGTCAACAATAATCACACGCTTTTTAGCCTCGGTTGAGAGTACGCGTGCTGACTCGCGCAGCATGGTAGTCTTGCCGATGCCCGGGCGGCCGAGCAAAAGTACGCTTTTGCCCGAGAGGATAAGGTCTTCAATGATCTTGACCGTGCCGAAAACAGCACGTCCCACCCGGCAGGTGAGGCCGACCACTGTTCCTTGGCGGTTTCTGATGGCACTTATACGATGCAGGGTGCGAGCAATGCCAGCACGATTGTCGCCTCCGAAGGGACTGATGCGCGATATGACATAATCTAGGTCCTCTTGGGTGACCTCCTGAAGACATAGAGGCGCCTCGCGCTCCGAGAAACGAGCCTGAGGCGGCCGCCCGAGGTCCATGACAACCTCCAAGAGTTTATTTAAACCATCTTCTTGAAGGAGGGGCTGGCGGATATGGACGGGAATGGTCTCCAGCAGGGCGGAGAGCTCATCGTCTGGGTTTAAGGATGAGGCATTAGTATTCGCCATAGTTATTTACCTCTGTAGCGCATCTTGGTTTTAGCTTCTCCATTTTAACTTTCCTGACAGAGCAAGTAAACAGGTTAAACCAGAGGTCTTTTAGCTGGCATCCCGGGACGGCGGGGGTAGGCGGCGGGGGTAGGTGCCGTCTTGGTGATTACAACCAGAAAGCGCTTGTCAGCGGTTCCGGGCAAGAGAACCTCTTTTACCTCGGAGATTTTCCCGCCGAGTAGCTCCAAAGCGCGGACTGAATGCTTAAGTTCTGCTTGGATATCCCCCTTCTTCATTGCAATGACGCATCCATCCAGACGGCAGAACGGCAGGGTGAGCTCAAGCAGGGTAGGTAGTTCGGCTACGGCTCGGGAGACAACCGCATCGAAACGGGCACGGTATGGGGGGAGGTGGGCGGCCTCTTCTGCGCGTAGGGCAAGGACAGCGGTTTCCGTTAGGTTGAATGCGCTTTTTATATGCTCTAGGAAAGCGGCTTTCTTGCCGGTAGCTTCTAGGAGGACAAGATGTATCTCGGGGAAAAGGATCTTGAGCGGCAGCCCTGGGAAACCGGCACCCGAGCCTACATCGAGCAGGCTAAGCCCAACTGTGATAGGACGCGGCAGTGCTAAAGCGACGGTGAGAGAATCCAAGAAGTGTTTTATTTGGACATCTTCGCTGCTTGTAATGCGGGTGAGGTTTGTTTTTTGGTTCCATGTTATTAGTTCGCGGTAATAGGTTTCAAATCGGTCTAGCTGGTTGTGATCCAACTTAATGCCGATCTCCTCCGCGCCGCACGAGAGCTCTGTAAGCACTCGTCCATTATATAGCATTGCGCTCGGATGTGTTCTTGGAGGCCATGTGTTGGGTGTTGACTGAGATGAAATATTAGGTTACGAAAAGCACTTTGAAAAGACACTTTTTGGAACGCAAAAATGTAAAAGACTCTCACAAAAACACGAATTAATCGATGGTACGCGAAGCAATACGTTATACACATGACTTAGCTGGCTTTGCACGCCCAAGCCTTGAATGGTATAGTAAATGGGTAGCCTGCTGGGGGTGCAGTTTGCTGAGAGTCTCATTTCTGGGACAACCCCTGGAACCTGAACTCGATAATCCGAGCGTAGGCAAGCGGCAAACCGATGGCCGAGGTTTACCGCCTCGGTTTTTTGTTTTATAGAGGTGAGCTTCATGACACAACTAACACAAGCGCGAGCTGGCAGCATTTCACCAGAGATGATGCATGTTGCCCGAGAAGAAGGGGTGGAGGTGGAGTATGTCTGCCAAGGTGTGGCGAAGGGCGAGATTGTCATTCCAGCCAATATCAATCACTGCGGGCTTAGCCCCTATGGCATTGGCCATGGGCTGCGCACTAAGGTCAATGCTAACTTCGGCACCTCGGCTGACTTTGGTGATGTGAGCACTGAGCTTGCCAAGCTCAGAGCGGCTATTGCGGCTGGGGCCGATGCCGTTATGGATCTTTCTACCGGCGGTGATTTACCAAGTATCCGTCGTGCCGTTATCGCGCAATGCCCCTTGCCTTTTGGCTCGGTGCCTATATATGAGGCGGCGGTTACCGCTATTGCAGATCACGGTGCGGTGGTGGGCATGACCGAGGATGATATTTTTGGTGCAATTGAGAGGCACGGAGAGGACGGCGTGGATTTTATCACGGTGCACTGCGGCGTGACCCGCCGTGTCCTTGCGCTCCTTAAATCTCAAGGACGAGTAGCTGGAATCGTGTCTCGCGGAGGGTCTTTCTTGGCTGCTTGGATGCTTCACCATGAGAGAGAGAATCCTCTCTATGAGCACTTCGACCGATTGCTCGAAATTTGCCGTGCGTACGATATGACTCTGAGTTTGGGGGATGGGATTAGGCCGGGAGCCCTTGCTGATGCTACCGACCGGGCACAGATTGAAGAGTTGGTAACGCTTGGTGAATTGGTAAAACGGGCACAGGACGGCGGGGTGCAAGTGATGGTGGAGGGGCCGGGGCATATGCCCCTGGGTGAGATTGAGGCTAATATCAAGCTTCAGAAGAAGCTTTGCGGCGGTGCCCCGTTTTACGTGCTGGGACCTTTGGTAACCGATATCGCTGCGGGGCGCGACCATATCACCTCAGCCATCGGGGGGGCGATTGCAGGTGCGGCAGGGGCAGATTTTCTTTGTTATGTGACACCAGCCGAGCACCTGTCACTACCTGACCCCGAGGACGTGCGGGAAGGAGTAATGACGGCACGCCTTGCGGCTCATGCTGCGGATATAGCCAAGGGGGTGATGGGGGCAGCGGAGCGCGACCTTGCTATGTCCACCGCCCGTAAAAAACTGGATTGGGAAGAACAGCAGCGACTGTCACTGGACCCTGAGTGTTTTGCTAAGACACGAGGTAAGCACCAAACTGAGAGCGGGGCTTGCAGCATGTGCGGCAAATATTGCGCCATGAAGATGGTTGAAAGTAACTTGGGTATTACGGTTGGGCGGTGCTAGGGGGCGATTCCTTGGCGATTAGCTATGAAAGCGCTAAAAAAGTTACCTGGGCTTGCTACGGTTTTCAGCCGGTGGTGATTCTCGCATTGGTGCTCCTCAGAGTCCTGTCCTCTAATGGTATTACATCGCTTTCGTTTGCTCCATCAAGCGTGATGTTAATATGCTTACTAAACATAGTAGTATGTTCAGTATTATATTTGACCCAATTTAACAGGGCACTTTATAAGATTTCTCCGGATGAGCACGAAAAGCTCTTTAGTCTAAATCTCTACATTCGTCGCACTTTCGCAGAGGTGACAGCTACTTTAAGCCGTAATGAATCAGATATGCTAAAAATGGTCGTGAAGCATTTTTTTATATACTTTTCCTTGCTGATGTTCATTATTGTCATCGAATTCATTATTGCACAAGGCTTTGCGGTTTATTTCGACATGACCGGGCGCTGAATCTGCCCCAAGAACAATACCGGGCAATATTTTTGGTTTATGCTAGTAATGTACAAAAAGTCACAGATCGTGATAGAATAGCGGCGCTAGAAAGCAACATCCGAATGTTCGGGAGGCTTCTATGCATGGAGTTTTGGCGAAAAAGCGATGAGTTTAGTCATAGACATTAAGACAACGAACGTAGCTCGCGCTCGAGTCGGAGCTGTCGTTCTTGGTTATTTTCAGGATAAAAAGAAACTATCCGGTGCGCTTGCCGCAGCCGATATAGCCCTGGGCAAGACTATTTCTCGGTTAATCAAGGAAAGCCGTATCACCGGCAAGCTTGGCGAAACGATTGTTCTCCACACTTTAGGAAGCTTACCAACTGGCATGGTTGCTGTTGTGGGCTTGGGCAAAGAGGCGGAGATTACCCCCAATAAGGTGCGGGGGGTGGTGGGTGAGGTTTGCCGCACCCTCAGACAGCAGCTTGCGGGCACAATCGCCTTGTCAGCAGCGGTGGGGCTTAAGGCAGAGGAAGCCGCTCAGGCGATGACTGAGGGCACTCTTATGGGGCTCTATGTTTTTCGCCGGCACCGGAGCACCAAGCCGGAACAACCGGACATCGAAAAAGTGACGCTTTATGGTGTGGCGGGCGATTTGACAGCTCTTAGCCAAGGATTGGCCAAGGGGCAGATAATCGCCGAGGCAGTAAACGTTGCTCGCGATATGGTAAACGAGCCGTCCAACTACATGAAACCCAAAGATATGGTCACGGTCGCTGAGGGGTTGGCATCACAGGATAATCTCAAGCTTGAAGTACTTGAACGTAATGAGATGGAGCAGCTTGGTATGGGAGCGCTCTTGGGTGTTGCCCAGGGCAGCGATGAGCCTCCTAAATTTTTAGTATTGACCTATCGGGGGCGCAGGGGGGGGGGGATTGACTTCACCTTGGTTGGGAAAGCCATCACATTCGACTCTGGCGGTATCTCACTGAAACCGTCAGAAAAAATGGAAGAGATGAAGGGTGATATGGCTGGAGGGGCAGCGGCGCTGGCCGCACTTTCTGCGATCGCTAAGCTTAAAATAAAGATTAATGCTGCGGCTGTGGTTGCGGCAACTGAGAATTTACCCAGCGGCCATGCCTATAAGCCGGGCGATGTGCTAAAGGCGATGAATGGCAAGACCATTGAGGTTATCTCAACTGATGCCGAAGGGCGGCTTGCTTTGGCTGATGCCCTAAGTTATGTGGGTATTCAGCTGAAACCTCGTCACGTCGTGGACATAGCAACTCTCACCGGCGCCTGTGTGGTAGCCTTGGGCGATATTACAGCCGCCGTGTTTGCGAGCGATCAGGCGCTTGCCGAGAGGATACTAGGTGCCGCCTCCCGAGCGGGTGAGCGGGCTTGGCAGATGCCGCTGTTTGAGGAATACAAAGAGCAGAATAAGAGCGATGTAGCTGACGTCAAGAACACCGGCGGCCGCGGCGCAGGCGCCATCACCGCCGCTCAGTTCCTCTCCGAGTTTACAACCGGTATGTCTTGGGCTCATATAGACATTGCCGGTGTGAGCGATACTGACAAAGAACGTCGATATAACGTTAAGGGTGCAACGGGCATGCCGGTTAGGACGCTGGTCAATTTGGCATACGACTTAGCGGAAAAATAGTTAGGGAAGAGATTGATGGACAAACTTGTTTTTCTACGCAATAGACCACTTTTTGATGGTGTGGATGAGGCTGCGGTTGCGGAGATAAGTCAATATGTCTTCGAAAAGCAGCTGAAGCGTGGCGATGCGGCCATGAAAGATGACAACAAGGATCAAGCCCTGTATTTCGTGGCCGAGGGCGCGATGAAGATCTTTAAAATCTCGGCGGATGGCAAAGAGCAGATCTTGGCTCTCATGCGCCCGGGTGACTTTTTTAATGAAGTATTGTTGGATGACGGACCTCCCATCGCTAGCGCCGAGGCTTTAGGCGCTGTGTTATTGTATGGCATCCGAAAATCAGATTTGCGTGTTATCATGCGGCAGCACTACCAAGTTGCCAGCAATCTGCTCAACATGCTGGCTTGGCGCGTGCGCTACCTGATTTCATTGGTGGAAGACCTTTCTTTCCGCACGGTGCCGTCTCGGGTGGCCAAGATTTTACTGGAAAATGCCAAGGTAACCGACGGAACACGCCTTACTCAACGAGATATGGCGGCCCTTGCCGGCACTGCCCGCGAGGTGGTAAGCCGCTCGCTTAAATATCTGGAAACCCGTGGTTTTATCGAAATGCGCAAACGCCAGATCGTTCTTAAGAACGTAAACGGCTTAAAAGAGTTGGCAGATCCCAATATATGATATAATCTGCACAACGTCATAAAGTAAGAGATTGCAGATACAATCAATGCCAGGTCCTGACATCAACACCGACAAGTGCGATGGCTGCGGACTTTGTCTCAGCGTCTGCATAAATAACGGCCTTAAGCTCACCAACGGCCGCGTTGAGTTCATAGGCGGCGACCTCTGCATTTGGTGCAGTATCTGCGAGGCTGTCTGTGAGCGCGGCGTTATCCGCTGCCCCTACGAGATAGTCACCGAAACCTCTGATCTTTAACCCTAACCCCTAACCTTAGGCCCTTTCGAACGTTATCTTTCATGAGAGATGTTGCATGCAACTTTGACGTTCGAGCGAAAACTAATCACAGAAAAAATCTTACTAGAGAGGTGTATAAAAATGTCTAAATGGAAAGCAAAGAGCTGCCCCAAGTGCGGTGGTGATATCTTCATGGATATGGATGAGTTTAACTCATTTGACCACTGCCTCCAGTGTGGCTACGTGCGCAACTCAGCTGGCATCGCCTGCCCGAAGTGCGGGCTGGAAATGGCCAATGAGCTTGAGGGTTATAAATGTGACTACTGCGGCCACGTTGTTTTGGCTCCCAAATCAAGTATGGCTTGGAATAGCTAATGTCCAGAGGAAACGCGCTGCCCTTGGGGCGGAATTAGCGGCAACGAAGGTTGCCGCTAATTCATTTTATGGATAGTGTGCGGGTAATCTCTTCAGAGGAGAGTCCGTAGACGGCAACTATCTTGTTGCGGCTTGTATTGCCCTTTATTAGAACCACTTGACTGCGGCTCACATGCAGTCGCTCTGCCAGAAACTCCACAAGTGCCAGATTGGCTCTGCCATCTATGGGCGGGGCTGTGAGGCGCACCTTCCAAGTGCCATCTGTTAGGCCTACAACCTCGTTCTTTGATGCTCCGGGCAACACCCGTATGGCAATCTCAATT
>CAYOAR010000174.1:0-3281 GCA_964402105.1 uncultured Dehalococcoidales bacterium | reverse complement strand
CGTTTTAGTCGTGCTCGGTGCAATCGCCGAGCCGGATGTACAACCTGCCGCCAAAGGCATTGGTGCGAGGACAGCTCCGCTGATGAGGAACCCTGCTTCTTTTAAGAATTCGCGCCGGGAGATGCCTGAAATCTTGTTTTGCGCATTTTGCATTGCTTTTTCACCGAGTATGGGAGAAAGGGGATAATTCATAATAGCAAAACACATATAAAAGTCAAAGCTTTCAAAGCCACACATGCCAGAAATAAACATGGCACACTATACAGATAATGACCTTGCCCGACTTTAGTGACATGATGCCACCATAGGCTACCCGGTAGAGACGGCCGTTATACTCAGTATCTTTTATTAACGGATTCGGTGTCTTCCCAAAACTGATGAGGGCTGACTCAACCTAAATTGTTGCTGAATCTAAGCACGGCTATCGCTCTTTCCTCAATAGCCATTAGAAATCCACAAAAGCCAAAAATATAACCTTTACTACCTTTCAACGGTGAATTACTCATCTAAAGGCCACCCGCGCCATATTTCGATTTGAAAGCGTGTGGTATAATGCCACTGGGTGGAAGATAAAAACCTTACGCAGCAGATAGAAGCCCTCCCAAAAGAGCTTGTAGCAGCCATATCTCAGCTAAAAACGGCAGCTCAAGCTAAGAGGTGTCGGCTTTACCTCGTCGGCGGGGCAGTGCGTGATCTTCTTTTGGGGCTCCCCGCTCGTGACGTCGACATCGTTGTAATGGGTAGCGCTATTTCCCTAGCTGAGGCACTCTCCTACAGCACCGGAAAGCTTACCCTCCATCCCACTTTCGGCACAGCAACCATCGCTTTCAGCGGTTTTCGCATTGATCTATCATCAGCTCGCTCTGAAAGGTATTCCCACCCAGGCGCCCTACCCACTGTCCGCCACGGTACGCTGGATGACGACCTTCGCCGCCGCGATTTCACTATTAATGCTATGGCCATTTCGCTAAACGAGAACGACTATGGTCATCTTATCGACCATTGCGGCGGGCAGGCTGATCTTGAAGCCCATCTCATTCGCACGCTGCATGCCAAGAGCTTCTCTGACGATCCCTCTCGTATCTGGCGGGCAGTGCGCTACGAACAAAGACTTAGCTTTAACATTGAACCAGAAACACTAAATTGGTTGAAGAGAGATCTAGCTGAACTCAAGAACATCACTGGCGATCGGTTGTGGTACGAGCTTGCATGCACACTTGAAGAGGATGAGCCGGAAAAGACACTGACACGCCTTGGTGAACTTGGTGCCCTCGCACAATTGCACCCTTCAATTAGAGCAGACGGATGGCTTACGGAAAAGTTCCAAGCAGTCCGCGCCCGAGGGTGCCCGTCCCTACCCATCTATCTCGCCCTCCTCGCTTACCGGTTAAAAGATGATGAAACTGATATATGTATTGGTTTTTTGCATCTTAGCAACCACCTCCGCCGCATACTGCAAGATACCCATGCCGTAAAAACGAAGCTTATGGGACTGAGCCGTCCCGGGCTTAAACCAAGCACCGTTTACCACCAGCTGCACGGACACACCACGGAGTCACTTGAGGCAAACCTTGTCGCATGCACCTCCCCCGAAGCACGGCGCAACATCACTCTATACCAAGATAAGCTGCGAACGATAAAGACCTCACTCACAGGCGATGACATTATCAAGTTGGGGGCACCATCGGGTCCGCGCGTGGGGGAGTTAATGAGGGTACTTCTTAAAGCGCGCCTAGACGGACAAGTAAAAAACAGTGCTGATGAGCTCGCTCTGGCAAAATCTCTAATCGCCGGCTAGGGTACTATTTCGCATGAGCACGGCTTACGCCGACACATGACGAACATCGCCGCTACCACCATGCAAATATCTGAAAAGCCATTGCGTATATTGCGCCCCATTAATAATTAATCGATCCCAGTGCTTCGGCAACATACACCGGCTGCCCGGCAAGCCTAGCACAAACCATTTCGGCCTCAGCCCGGCTAGCATGCAGGCTATATAGTGACGGCCCTGCCCCGGCAAGGTGCACCCTAGCCACCCCTGCCGCAATCATAGCCTCGCGACTGCCTTCAAGCCCCGGAAATAGATCGTAAGCCACCCCTTCGAAGACGTTGTACAGCATATCGTCCGTAATCCCCTCAGCATGTGTTAAGTATTCTTTCAGCGCCTCTGTATATATGCCCGAGGTGTAATTCGTTTCCCTCAGGCGCGTATACACGGCAGCTGTTTTCTCTGTCGGCCGGGGAACATCGGGGGTCATGATTACAAACCAGTGTTTGGGAATTGCAGGGAGGGAGGTTATAATCTCACCCCTTCCCCTAGCGAGAGCGGCACTGCCGCTGAGAAAGAACGGTACATCCGAACCAAGCCCGGTAGCAAGCACCGCAAGTTCCTCGAGTGGCACTTCGAGGCTCCACAATGCACTCAAGCCTCGTAAGACAGCGGCCGCATCACTCGCATCACCCCCCAACCCGGATGCCAACGGGATGCGTTTGACAATTCTGACATCAGCCCCCTTTCGGGAACCACTCTCATTAAGCAGCAAAGCTGCCGCCCTAGAAACCAGGCTTTTTTCTGAGTTCCAGCCCGGTAGGTCGCACTCAAACGACAATGTATCGCTTAGGCTGAAAGTCAGACCATCTCCCAAACTCACTGCCTGCATAATGCTGCGGATTTCGTGGTAACCATCGCTTCGCCGCCCGAGTACCTCTAGAGTGAGGTTCAGTTTTGCAGGGGCAAAGTAAGTTATGGGCTTCACGGCTTAAATGCCCCCCATAGTTTCACCCACTCCGGAATATTTAGTGTTTCTGCCCGGCGCTGCGGGTTAATGCCTGTAATGTTTAAGCGCGAGATGATCTCAGCTTTGTCTGCGTCCAGTCCTTGTGCTAGTGAGTTTTGTATCTGCTTACGTGGGGCTGAGAAAGCCGCGCGCGCCACACCGAAAAATCCAGCAAGCTCCGCCTCGGGAATAACCGGGTTGGGGAAGACATCTATTTTGACCACTGCCGACTCCACCTTGGGCGGCGGGTAAAAAGAACCAGCCGCCACTCGGGCTACGATGCGCGGCATACCGAATATCTGCACACTCAGTCCCAATAGACCCATTTCACCCGGTGATGCCGCTATGGCCCGCGCCACCTCGCGCTGCACCATGACCACCAAAAGACTTGGGCGCTTGGTACTCTCCAAAAAGTGTCGCAGCACCGCAGATGTTATGTAATATGGTAGGTTAGCCACCACTTTATAGTCGCCGGAGATACTCGCAAGCAACTCTTTTGGC
>CAYOAR010000173.1:0-2932 GCA_964402105.1 uncultured Dehalococcoidales bacterium | reverse complement strand
CCCGCCGTATTTCCTGAGAATGAACTATTAGTTATGGTTGCAGTGCCTTCTGAATAAATACCACCGCCATTGGCAGCCGAGTTATTGACGATGGCGCAGTCTTCTATCACTACGGAGCCCGCGCTGCGTATCGCGCCGCCTTCATCGATGGTGTCGCCACCCATGATTCTCAAGCCATAGAAATAAGCAGTGCCGCTACCGGTGTGGTTGAATGCTCGTGACGCCGAGTCTGCATCGATGGTAATCTCTGGCTCATCATTACTATCCAGTCTTCCAATGATCGTAATGTCTTGGGAAAAAGAGATCTCGACTGCCTCTAAAGTGATATCGAAAATACTTTGAGGATGACCTGACCTAGGGGTGACATTAACAACATCGAAAGTAACCACCCTCATGTCTGCTGTGCCGACATAGCTTTCAGCTTGTGCTACACACCAGCGCAATGAGTTGGCTCGCCCATCATCGCTACTGTTTTTCACAACCCAGCTCATGGCTGTCCAGTTGACCGCACCGAAGAGGCAGGGGCTGCCGACGGCCCCACGGTTGTTGCCGGCGGCATCGGTTTCGTAGCCAAGGAGTACTCTTGCCCCTTCTGCAATGCCTGGCAAGGGCATGATGTAGTTGAAGGTGAGGGTGTTGCTGCCAAACCATTCTGCGTAACCTTCGTTACCGCTGTTATCGCCTAATAGATTAGTGCCTGATATGACACGATTAGAATGTTCATTCAGCCCGTCTAATGTCATTAAACAGTTTTCGACGGTGAGGGAAATGTTGCCAACATATATATTATATGCGCTGTCGGGGTTGGCACCGTTGTTATTGGTGAAAGTGCAGTGATATAAGACTACACTGCTGCCTGTCTGAACGATGCCGGTTCCTGTGCCATTAACGGTGTTGGCGAAAAAGCTAGTATTGCTTGCAGAAATAACTCTATCGGAACTAACTATACCCTGCACAGCCGCGTTGTACTCAAAGCCGCAAGAATCCAAGACGATGTTGCCCTCGGCGTATATTCCGCCGCCGCCCCAGGCGGCATTCCCAATGAAGATGCAACGAGTTAGGGCGGCGCTGCTGTGTGCATACACACCGCCGCCGTAAAAACTTGCCGAATTGTCGAAGAAAGTACATTCGGTCATATTGACGGTGCCCCACACAAACAACCCTCCGCCATGCTCAGCTGCAGTATTATCGACAAATATGCAGTCAACAAGAGTGGCGGCTCCATACACATACACTCCGCCGCCGCTCTTGGCATTATTGGCATCGAAAACGCTGTGGTTGATATTGGCAGAGCCCCATACAAATACTCCGCCGCCGCTTTCACCAGCCTTGTTGTCGTTAAATATGCAGTCAGTCAAAGCCATATTGGCAGAAACCAAAACTCCGCCGCCATGCGAAGATGTTGACTGGCCGTTTTCAATTGTTAATCCTGAAAGCGTCAACGTACCTTGGGCTGCTGTACTGTTGAGCAGCCTGAAGGTGCCATTACCCTTAATGGTCACCCCTGTCTCGCCATCAATGGTAATATCTTTTTGGCTGAATGAGATTTCACTTGTGAGCGTGATGGTGTCTACGCCGAGCGGTAAATCGAAGATGATGGTATCGCTGTCGCCAGCGCTCCCTAGTATACTGCGCAAGGTGCCAGCAGAACCATCATCTAACTCGCTTGTTACCACCAGCGTATTGCCGGATGCGGCATAGCCTGTAGGTTTCCCAATGCTGAAAGTAGTAAATGGGATTAACAATAAAGACGCTGCAAGAAATAAAGAAAGAACCTTTTTTAGGAAATTGGTATTGCTATTAGGCATATGTTTGTACCCCCTATGTGTAATATAGATACCAACGGTCAATTTATGTACAAGATAAGACGGAAGAATACTAGATAATCTTCGGCAGAAGTCCTTCGCTCACAGCCATCACATCCTTTACAATGCAAAGCAATATGTATGTGAAGACGAGTCGGCTGGCGGCGTGCTTTATTATGGTGCCGCACATGTTCACATCGTGTCTCCTGCCGGTGTACGGATGGTATCCCACGGTAGTATGATTATTACGCATAATACCTAACAACCTAACGCAAGGTAGCAGACCAAAGTCACAAAAACATACCAACTATCGGCCGCCATGTCAAACCGACCGACTCACTGAGTAGGTGTTAGATGATGATTGGGGTAGGAAATGCTAACGAGCTCAGAAATATAGGAAACAGCCCCACCCAAACTGACTAGTTCTGCTTTTTGGTCAGAGCGTTTTTTTACCTCAACGCCACCTTTTTCCAAGCTGCGCGGGCTCATCGTTACCCGGATAGGGATGCCCAGTAGGTCTGCATCATTGAACTTTACACCGGGAGACTCTAGGCGGTCATCGTAGAGAGTCTCAACCCCACTGGCGGCAAGGGCGGCGTATAGTCCATCGGCATTGCGTGCCACCTCGGGGTTATCTGGGTAAAGGGAGCAGAGATATACCGAGTAGGGTGCAACTGTGGCAGGCCAAATGATACCTTTGTCATCGTGGTTAAGTTCAATAATAGCAGCCATGAGTCGGCCGATGCCGATGCCGTAGCTTCCCATGATGATGGGGCGTGACTGGCCATCCTGATCAACAAAATAGGCACCCATAGATTTACTGATCGCGGTGCCGAGTTTAAAAACGTGGCCTACCTCCATGCCTCGTGCCGTACGGAGAGTGCCTCCGCAACTTACGCAGGCTTGGCTGGATGCTGCCTTGGCGATATCGGCCACTGCATCAGCGCTAAAATCGCGCCCGTAGTTCACACCGCGGAGATGATAACCTGTCCGGTTTGCACCAGCAATGAAATTGGTGCCAAGGCTAACGCTGTCATCGGCAATAACTTTGGTGCCTCGGAGCCCGACCGCTGAGGCTGATCCGGCAACAATGCTCTGCGCCTTGACTTCGTCAGCCGAAGCCAACC
>CAYOAR010000172.1:0-6032 GCA_964402105.1 uncultured Dehalococcoidales bacterium | reverse complement strand
AAGAGAAGCTTGCGGAGCTTGGTTTGAATGCCGTGATTCATCGCACAGGCTGTTTGGGCGAATGCTGGCGAGAGCCGCTGGTTGATATCATTAAACCCGGGTTTCCGCGTGTCACCTATCACAGCCTAACGCCGGAAACGGCCGCTCAGCTTATAACAGATTATCTGGTTAAAGATATCCTGCGTCCTGATTTGGCACTTGGGATATGGGCTACAAGTCGGGATGGCCTGCTGTCCTTGGGGGAGACACCAATGCTGGGTCCGCAAAAGCGCGTAGCTTTACGCAATGCCGGAGTGATTGACCCTGAGAACATCCGCCACTACCTCGCTCGCGGGGGTTATGTGGGCTTGGAGCGAGCGCTGGCGCTTTCTCCCTTTGACGTTATTCATGAAATTGAACGAGCAGGGCTGCGCGGGCGGGGTGGGGCGGGTTTTCCCACCGCCCAGAAATGGCGGCTTTGTCGTGAGGCGGCAGGAGAACCAAAATACCTTGTATGCAATGCCGACGAGGGTGATCCCGGGGCATTTATGAACCGCGCCTTGCTAGAGAGCGATCCCCATGCGGTACTGGAGGGGATGCTCATTGGGGCTCATGCCATTGGTGCTGAGCTCGGCTATATTTATATACGCGAGGAATATCCTCTGGCGGCTCGGCGGCTGGAGATTGCTATTGACCAAATGAAGATGTGCGGGCTGCTGGGAAAAAATATCCTGAATACACAGTTTAATTTTGAAATCAAATTAATAAAAGGGGCCGGAGCTTTTGTCTGCGGTGAGGAGACAGCCCTTATCGCCTCTGTTGAAGGCTACCGTGGCACACCTCGCTCTCGTCCGCCATTCCCCGCATCATCGGGATTATGGGGTAAGCCCACCAACATAAATAATGTTGAAACTTGGGCACACGCCGCATTTATCATGGCTGCAGGGGCAGAGGCTTTTCGAGAGCACGGTACTGAACGGAGCAAGGGTACCAAGACCCTCTCACTTGCAGGCAACGTGAAGCGTACGGGGCTGATTGAGGTGCCATTGGGCACAACCCTGCACGAAATTATCTACACCATTGGCGGGGGTGTTGGTGATGACCGAAATGTCAAAGCGGTGCAGACAGGCGGCCCCTCGGGCGGCTGCTTACCGGCCTCGCTCTTTACCCTTCCGGTGGACTATGAGTCTTTGGCTCAGGCCGGTGCCATTATGGGCTCGGGCGGCATGGTGGTTATGGACGAGCACAGCTGCATGGTAGACATCGCACGCTATTTTTTGATTTTCACTGAGGCGGAGTCCTGCGGCAAGTGCGCCCCGTGTCGGCTTGGAACGCGCCAGATGCGCCTTGTTTTGGATGACATCATTGCGGGCAAGGGGAAGGCGGCTGATCTTGAAATCTTAGAACGCCTGGGGCAATCGGTGCGAAGCGGTGCTCTCTGCGGATTGGGGCAGTCTGCGCCTAATCCCTTGCTTACTACCTTGAGGTACTTTCGTGATGAATATGAGGCTCATCTGGCTGGGTGTTGCCCGAGCCTTGTCTGCTCGGCACTGGTACACTTTGAGATAGCAACGGAGAAATGCATTGGTTGCGGGGCTTGCCGACGTGCGTGTCCTACTGGGGCTATAAGCGGTGCGGCTAAGGTCGCGCATGCGATTGATCAAGAAAAATGCACTCATTGCGGGCAGTGCATGAGGGCTTGCCCCACGCGCTTTGGTGCGGTAAAAAAGGTCACTGGGCGGATTGTGGAAGATGCCTAAGATAACCATTAACATTGACGGACGCGAGTTTCAGGTGAATTCTGGCACGAGTGTTCTGGAGACGGCGCTCTCGCATGGCATTTATATTCCTCACCTTTGTTATGATGCCGCGCTTAAGGCACATGGTTGTTGCCGCCTGTGCTTGGTGTCTGTCCGAGGCGCAAGGGGATTTCCTGCTGCCTGCACTACACAAGTGACAGACGGCATGGTTGTTGCCACTGTCGGTGCTGAGTTGGAACAGGTGCGTCGGGATGCGCTGGAACTTCTCCTTACCGAGCACCCCATGGATTGCCTTTGCTGTGTGAAAAATCAGCACTGTGACCTCCAGGTGGCAGCGGCGCATATTGGGGGCGTGGAGCGTACCCTGCGCCGCACTTGGACGTCCAGCCGGGGTATCGAGCTTACTCCATGCTTTAGTTTGGAGCGAGACTACTGCGTCCTCTGCCAGAAATGCGTGCGTACCTGCGATGAGATTGTCAAAAAGCACCTGCTTGCGGTGGTAAACCGCGGGGCACTAAGCCAGATAACCACCTTTGAGAGTCGGGAACTGATGGCAGCTGCCTGCGCATCTTGCCTAGAGTGTGTAAAAAAGTGCCCCACGGCTGCTCTCCGCCCTTTGTCTTAGTCCCCCACTGAAAAACTAGCAAGAGCGCTTGCCTCGCGATACAATGAGACCATGCAATACGTGGGTGTAGACATCGTGGAAATTAGCCGTATCAGCGAGGCGATTGCCTCTCGCGGTGAAGCTTTCCTTGGACGCGTCTACACTCCGGCGGAACTCGAGCGCTATCGCTATAAGTTGCCGTCGCTGGCGGCGCGCTTCTCGGCCAAGGAGGCGGTAATTAAGGCGTTGGGCGGTGAAGGCCTCAGCTTGATCGAGGTTGAGGTTCTTTCTGCCTCAAATGGCAAACCCCTGCTTATATTACATGGCAAAGCTCAGGCGAGAGCGGCTGAGTTGAGGCTGACTGCGCTGGATATCAGTCTTTCTCATGCACGTGACTATGCTGTGGCATGTGCCGTCGGATTTGCGCCGTAAGCTTGATGAGCTTGCGACAATGTTTTGCGCAAAGCGAGGTCTTTTCTTCATCCCTCAGAAAGAGAACTAAGTGCAAGACATAGATATTCCAGATAATCCCAACAAGGCGTCGTCCGATACGGCATCTGGCTGGCAACGTCGCATTGTCTTGTTTCTCTCCAGTCAGACCATCTCGCTATTCGGCTCGATGCTGGTGCAGTATGCTATCACATGGCATATCACCCTTGAGACCAAATCTGGGGTAATGATGACAATCTCTATCCTGTGTGGCTCTCTGCCTACTTTTGTCATCTCTCCGTTTGCAGGAGTGTGGGCTGATCGCTTCAACCGTAAGAAGCTTATCATCTTAGCTGATTCATTGATTGCTCTCTCAACGCTGGTTTTGGCAGTATTGTTTCTTATGGGACATGGAACCATATGGCTCCTCTTTATAATATCGGCTATCCGTGCTATTGGAGCCGGTATCCAGACACCGGCTGTGGGCGCGGTACTGCCGCAGATTGTTCCCGCCGAGAAACTTATGAGGGTTAACGCTACAAACAGCAGCCTTCAATCATTTGTGACCCTGACCTCACCCATGCTAGCCGGGGCACTTTTGACTGTCGCGACCATTGAGGCTATTTTCTTTGTTGATGTTGTTACGGCTGCAGCGGCGGTTGCCATCTTGCTGTTTTTCTTGAGTGTGCCGACTCATGCCAAGGCTTTAGCTAAGCAGGACGTGAGCTATTTCGCTGATATAATAGGCGGCTTAAGATATATGCGTAGCCACGCATTTGTGCGCACCTTTTTCTTGTTCTCGTCTATCTTTTTCTTTTTGGTTGCGCCGGTTGCATTTCTGCCGCCTCTGCAAGTCGTACGCAGCTTCGGTGATGACATCTGGCGCCTCACAGCTATTGAGGTCGCTTTTTCTGTCGGCATGTTTGCGGGCGGTGTTACCATGGCTGCTTGGGGTGGCTTCAAGAATAAAGCCCACTCAATGGTACTCTCCAGTTTGATGATGGGAGCGCTTACCTTTGCTCTGGGAGTGACACCGTTTTTCTGGGCTTATCTCGTTTTTATGGCTATCTTTGGGGTTTCATGGCCGATTTTCAATGCACCAGCAATGGTCTTGCTGCAGCAAAAGGTTGATGGCGATTACCTAGGGCGGGTGTTCGGGGTGATGGGCATGATTACCAGTATCATGATGCCGATGGGGATGTTGGTGTTTGGGCCGATGGCAGACTTAATAAGGGTCGAATGGCTGTTGGTCGGCACGGGCGTACTAATGTTTATCCAAGGGCTTTTCATGTGGGGGAACAAGGTTATAATTCAAGCCGGAAAGCCGCCCAAAGGAACCGATACCTTAGCAAAACACCCTGTCCCTTAACGCGGTCGTAAGCCCCCTAGCCTCATCTGATATGAGCCGTATGTGGAACTTGATTTTTGCTGTGGCCTAAGACTATGAGTCTGGTTGTTTTGCTGTAGTTTTCGCACCAACGAGAGCACGCCAAGCGGCACTTAGGTAACGTAGTCTGATGAGCCCCACAGGAATCTCAAGCTCTAACCTTTCGGCAGCGCGGAATCCATTTACCGCATCCATTTCAGGCTTGAGCTGCCATAGATCTCCAGGGTACCCCGAGGCCATGGCCGCATCAATCTTTTTTTCCAAGACTCTAGCTTTGGAAATGCGTTCTATCTGACGGTCAGCCTCTGGTTGTGGCATCTGACCATATTGTGCCTTAAGCTGTGTGAGGCGAGCGATGGCTTCGTAAGTTACCTCGGTTATTTCATCGCGTGAGAGCCAGTTCGTCTCGTAGTTCAAGCTGTAGCGCCATGAGGGCATGGCTAGTGCCTGACGATGCTCCTCGAAACTCTTGAAGAGCAGTCGGAAGCCAAGTGCCTGCGGGCGGTTAAAAGCAGGACTGCCCGGTGCGAGGAAGGGGGCTTGGTGGCCCATGAACAGGAAAAGGCGCTTGTTGGCGTTGAATTTTTTTAGCAGATGCTCACAATAATCAACTGTGCCTAGCACCGATGCGTACGTCTGACGGGGCAATCCAATCATAAAGAAAACCTCAACGCGGGATGCCCCAGCCTCAAGGGCTGCCTGGATACTATTCTCCAGATCCTCATTGGAGTAGGCACGTCCCAGGGTCAGACGGCGCACCTCCTCATCATGGCTCTCGGGGGAAATATCAAGCGAGAAACCAGGTGCGGCGTGCCCCATCTTTGCTATGAAGTCGCGCGCGGCGGGATTGAATAGCTCGAACATGATGGTATTTTTGATTTTTTGCTGCCCGAGTAGTTCAAGTAATCGATGGGCTCGATGTTCACCCCCCTGGCGGATATCGCCTACTACCAGAATGGGGGCGTGGCTGAAACGGCTGATATTGCGGATGTCCTTTGCGATTTCCTCTGGGGTGCGGAAGGCCGGATGCGCCCGCCCGGTCATCAGTTTCTGTCCTTCATGCGAGCCGGCACAAAAGACACATCCGTGAACACAACCGCGGCAGGTGAAAACTGCCGTCACGGGGTACTTGAGCCAGCCCTTGAAGGGCACTACACTATGGAGGTCGCGATAGCGAAGAACTTGACGGATCATTACTCCGTAGTGGTCTGTCATGACGTGGCTTAACTCAGTGGGGGCATGGCTTAGGAGGTTCTCGTGAATGCGGCGTATATCGTCTTTCCAGACAAGGTTGGGTACGCTTTCGTAGTCACGTGTCTTGATGGCAACCATGAGTTGCCTCATTGGCTCCTCGGCTGAATCTCCTCGAATAACGAAATCTACCGCTGGGTAGCGAATAAGTTCTTTGTAAAAACAGGAAGCTGAGTAACCGCCGATGACTACTTTTGTTTCAGGATGGTACTTCTTTACTAACTTGGCTATCTCTACTGCACCGTGGGCGTGCACCATCCAGTGTAGGTCGATACCAAAGATAGGAGCCTCCAGTTTTTGGATAAATGCTTCTGCGTTGAAATGCTCATCCCGCAACATGCGCCAAGCGACGTTTACTAAGCGTACACGATAACCATGCCGTTCGAGGTATTCGGTGATGGAAGATAACCCCACGGGGTACATCTCAAAGATGGGTGTGGAGAGTACTAGGTCGGATACCGGCCCATAAAGTTGCGGGGTTTTTCGGAAGTCGTAGACGTGAGGCGCATGCAAAAGGATGAGGTCAGTTTTGGACATAATGTGAGGATTATAGCGGGAAGAGGGGAGGGTTGGCAAAGTTGGCAGCTTTTTGTTGTCGTGGCAGTAGAAACCGGCAGGGGTG
>CAYOAR010000171.1:0-1601 GCA_964402105.1 uncultured Dehalococcoidales bacterium | reverse complement strand
CCAAGCGCCCTTACGGCGGCCTTACTTGCGCCGTAGGCGGACAATCCGGGTACGCCAGTATATTGTGCGATCGATGCATTCAAGACAATTGAAGCCCCGGGGCGAAGGAGGGGCAAAGCTTTCTGTACCGTAAAAAACGTGCCCTTAGTATTGGTATTGAAGATATCGTCGAATTGGGCCTCTGTGATCTGAGCAAGCGGATACGCCGGAGAGCCAATGCCTGCGTTGGCAAATACGATATCAAGATGGCCATAACGCTCCGAAACGGTCATAAAGAGATGGTCCAAATCCGCCAAGTTCGTTACATCCACCCGGAGGGCGATACCATTCTCGCCCAGCATCAATCTGGCGGCTGCCAAGGTTTCGGCGTCTCGCCCGGTCACGATGACATGGGCTCCTTCTGCCTTAAACAGTTTGGCTGTCGCAAACCCAATGCCGCTATTTCCGCCTGTAATCAGGGCAACCTTTTTGTCGAGTGCACCCATTTTTTCACCCATTTTGACCATAATTCACCTTGTTGTTATATAACAATTTATAGCATCCAGCTCTGCCATCTCTATTTAGGTGAATACTCTCGTCTTTTTAATGCCTTCCCGCTAAATCTGTACCCTGGATTCTCCGACGCCAACCTGAACGCCGTCTTGATTAAAGCATTTGAGGTCAAGCACTAAAAAGGATTCGTTATTAGGCCGGGGATGCTTTTCGATAACCGTTGCCGAAGCCGTAATATCATCGCCCGGCCTGACGGAATAGATGAACTTGCATTCCAAGCTTTTCAGGTAGCCACCATTGGCGTAAGCCCAGTCGGTTACGACTTTGCCCATAAAGGCCATGGTCATCATGCCGTGGGCAATGGTGGTGCCTTTACCTAAGAGGTTGACCTTTTTGCACCATTCGGGATTGATATGGATGGGATTGAAGTCTAGAGACGCCTCGGCATTTTTCGTTATCTTCTCCTGGGTAATGTGTTTTTGTAATTTCGGCAGTTCATAGCCCAGCTCAATGCTGTTAAAACTTACTTTTGCAGCCATTTTTATTTCCTCCTTTTTGCCGTAATTATCATCCACAATCTATAATTAACGGCTTTTCATAGATTCGTTGCCCTGGAACTGTAACACCAAACCACCGATGATCCGGCTGACCATCTCGCCTTTTTGGTTAGTGATGGTGTATTCCGCGATGGCATATTTTTTGCCACGCTTAATATATTTATCCCATAATGTGGCTCTGATGTTAATCATATCTCCCGGCCTTATGGGCGCTCCAAACTCCACATTCTGGCCCGGATTGATGGCTCCGGGCATTTTAACCCAATGATCAGGCGGCATAGCGGCAAATATAATTGGGACAACAATAGTTGGTGGAGCAATGATCCCCCCAAAGTGAGATTTTTTTGCCGCCTCTTCATTTACGTAGACAGGATTCAGATCGTCGGTGCCCTCTGCATACTGCATGATGCGCTCAAGGCTAACTTCGAATGGCTCAGCGTCATATACCTCTCCAACGACAAGATCATCCCAGCTCCTCTGCTGATCCTCGTGTTTGAAAAAATCTTTGTCAACCCGTTCGGGCAGTTTTTCCTTTGACATACTCACTACCTC
>CAYOAR010000170.1:0-8469 GCA_964402105.1 uncultured Dehalococcoidales bacterium | reverse complement strand
AGTTATTTTTTTAATTCCATCGGCCCTGCCCCATGATGTGTAGCGCCATATACCACGAATACTTGCATGGATTATGTCAGGTTGAGGTTAAACTGATATGCTCAGACCTGACATAATATACATTGTGCGAACCATGTATAGTATGCAATTCACCCCAATGAACTATATCGGACGTCCCTACGCAAATTGTCTCATTTGTCGAGGTATTTAAGCATTAGGCTCTTAAATATCTCGACAGAGTTTGTGGTTATTTCCAGTTCTTATTTGGAAATCATTTTATTTTTTGTATTGATCTTTAGCCAAATTGACAGATTTCTCGCTTGATTCTAATAGAAACTTTCGAAACCTTCTCTTTTTGAAAAATTTACTCCATTGCATCATGGCATAGATCGTAACAACTGCAATTGCGTAAAACGCAATATCTAGAAAAAGCTCTGCTGTCATACTATATCTCCCTAACGCTAGCTATTATTTACACCCCCCATTTTTGTCAAATAACTAAAAATAGAAACTGTGTTATGGGGGTCAATGCAAAAGGACAACGAATCACTCGCATAAAGCCGAAAAAGACCCCAGAAATCGATTGTAGAGCGTCATATTGTCAGGCTTAAAAGGCTATTAATTGTAACAGAGCCTTACTGGGCGAGAAAACTGGCTCCCTGTTATTGTTGAGGTCAGTGCGCCGATATTCTTAATATTATGTCACGAGGTATTTCTAATAGCTTCCTTTATTTCCTCGAACTCAGCCTTTGTAATTTTGCCTTTTGCATAGCGTTTCTTTGCTAGAGTAATAGCATCAGTATTTGGTTTATTACGCATTTCTGTGCGTATAAAAAACTTAACCAGTGCCCAAATGATAAGGATCGGGATTGCAAAGACGATAGCATAAATCATGAGCAATAGGATTATCCAGAGGGCCAAGTCTAAATGGCATCGTATTACCTCCTTAGCGATATGGCAGTAGCAATTAATCTTCCCTATCTATAATATTATACCCCATGTTGTCATGCCTAACCAGCGACTTGTAGATAACAACCTGAAACCAATATGACTAACTGGAATAATTATCTTCGTCTCAACAGGCGGTATCTAGGATAAAATGGTTTTGGGGAATATCTGAACCATCGTCGTTGCTATCATTTAAAGCAGAAGTTGTTGGAGCGCTGTTCGCAATTAAAGTTATGCGTGAGAATACTCGTACTGTAAAAATAATTGCTGATACTTAAGATGCAATAAATATAGTGATATCTGTCAAGAAGTGTTGTATAATGTTGGCCAAAATATTACAAAGGAGGGTTTTCTGTGGGCAATTCATCTGGTATTCAACCCAATGTCGCTAGTTTTCTCTGTTATTTGTTCGGATGGGTCTCAGGGTTAATATTTTATTTTATTGAGCCGAATAATAGAATGGTGCGGTTCCATGCCTTGCAGTCGATCCTCTTCTGCGTTGCGATGATTCCTATATCTATCGTGATTATGATTATCGTTGCAATATTTGCAGCAATGAACGTTGGAATTGTAAGCGCTATATTGTGGTTTGTTTTTGGTATCGGCGTGTTTATTCTGTGGATAATGTTAATGGTAAAGGCATTCCAGGGTGGAAGGTTGAAGCTGCCCATCATTGGTAACATGGCTGAGAAATGGGCATCCAAATAGAGTGATATGAGTTTCGCGCGGCATTTTCAAGCCACGAATAACATATCATAGATCGGTTTGATGAAAATATTAAGCAGGGGGCGGTCTTTCGGCTGCTCCCTGCAATACTATGGGGGCACAAACCCATGCATGCACCTATGCCCTTGCCGGGTTGCTATCTTATTCGGAAACCGCTAATTTGAGTTGACGAGAGAAAAACGACGCGCCGTAGCAGGTGATTTTGTTACCCATATATGTCAATGTGTGTTCCGGTTCGAGAAAGCATGAGTTTCTACCTGCCACCATCAACCTTGTAAATTACTACCCAATCATCTGCGATGTGACATCCTCGATAGCCGTGCCATTTCCCTTTTAGCGGATGGTCGCGATGCCTTGGTTCAAGCGGAGCTTGCCGCAGAAGTAGTGATATGACAGTATCAAGTCTTGCAATGTCATAGCCTCGGCGTATTAGCAAATTATAATCTCGCTTAAACTGGTTGGATAACTCTGGTTTAAGCACTCAACCACTCTTTTGCTTGATCCCAAGTGTCAAAGGAGCGGTATTCATCATCGGTCGGCGGGCTGCCAAGGGGTTCGGCGATTATTTCATCAATAGGGAGTCGCCGTTGGATAACAGATTGCGTAAGAAATAAATTAACTGCCGATGAGAGCGATATACCCATGCTTTTATATAAAGTGTCGGCTTCTTTTTTTATACGAGAATCAATACGAATATTGTAGGTAGTGTTATTGGACATATGTAAGCACCTCAATATAAAGATACTACATATACACCGCATTGTAAACAGAGGTTTTAATGGGCAGGAGCATTAAATACAAAACAATAACATTATAGAGCACGGCACTGCCCAGATACGTACAATTAGCTTTGGTTGCTTGTAATTATTTCTTGGATTGCCTGGCACAGTTTTTTCAGGCCCCATTTCTTCTCTGCAGAAATAAGAACTGTGTTCGGTTCATTTCCGCCCACATTAGACAAGAACTCAATGGCTTTGGTTTCATCCCAGCTCTCATTTTTATCAAGAAGCAAATCGATTTTATTTAGTGCGGTCAAAATTGGCTTGTTCTCCAGCCCCAGATCGCGCAGAATGCCATCGACAACGGAGATTTGTTCAGCTGCGTTATGTAATGTCATATCGACGACATGTAGCAATATAGTAGCCTCTGATAGTTCCTCCAAGGTCGCACGGAATGCCTCAACGAGCATGGTGGGCAGCTTGCGGATGAAACCTACTGTATCAGAAAGAAGTACAGTACTCATATCCGGCAGCGTCAGGCGCTTAGTGGTGGGATCAAGGGTGGCGAACAGCTTATTTTCTACCAAAACGCCCGCCTGACTTAGTGAATTGAGCAGGGTGCTTTTACCAGTGTTAGTGTATCCTACCAAGGCTACGATGGGGATGCCGCTGCGGCGGCGCTTTTCACGGTAGAGGTTGCGATGCTTGTGAACATCCTCCAGTTCCTTTTTAAGTTTAATGATTTTGGTGCGGATAAGCCGTTTATCGGTTTCAAGTTGGGCCTCACCGGGGCCGCGTGTGCCGATGCCGCCGCCAAGGCGCTCCAAGTGGCTCCACTGCCCTGCCAGTCGCGGTAAAAGATATTGATGTTGCGCAAGTTCTACTTGCAGCCTGCCTTCGCGAGTACTGGCGCGGCGAGCAAATATGTCTAATATCAGAGCCACCCGGTCTATGATTTTGATATTGAGCATGTGCTCCAAAGTGACCTGTTGGCGCGGCGAGAGTTCGTCATCGAAGATAATCAAATCCCAGTCGGCGCCTTGGCGCTTGTGCACAAGTTCGTCCAGTTTGCCCTTGCCCAGATAGGTAACGGGGTGAGGGCGATCCATTTTCTGGATCAAGCGCCCTACTACCTTTGATCTTGCCGTGCGAGCAAGCTCGGTGAGTTCTTCTAAAGACTCAGAGGCTGACCAAGCCCCGGGTTCGTCTGTGTCTACCGCTACCAAAAAGGCTCGCTCGGGAGCGGCGCGGGTGCGGGTATCCACCAATGCTTTAGGTATGTTATCCTCCTAGCTCTTGGGTTTAAAACGATTGCGATTATCATGCCAAGAATGAAGCTTGGATAGAGCCTTTACCAATGCGGCATCAGAGATAGTGAGAGAAAGCCGCACGTATCCCTCGCCTACCGGACCATAGCTTGTTCCAGGAATGACCAATATCCCAACTTGGTCAAGGAGATCGGTGGCAAACTCGGACGAGGTGTAATGAGGTGGAATTTTAGCCCAAATATACAACCCGGCCTTGGGGGGCACAGCGGTGCAGCCGATATCATTGAGCACTTCTGTTACGAGGTCGCGCCGGCGCTCGTAGACGGCACTGTGCTGAGCCACAACGTCCTGTGAGCCGCTAAGTGCCTCAATAGCGGCAAACTGTATAGCCTGTGGGACACCAGAGTCCAAATTCGATTTAAAACGTTTTAGGGCATCAATCATCTTGGCGTTTCCCGCAGCCATGCCGATACGCCAGCCAGTCATGCTGTAGGTCTTAGAGAGCGAATGGAATTCAATCCCCACGTCCTTGGCGCCGGCAGCTTGCATGTATGATGGTGCTGAATAGCCACCAAATGTTATCTCGCTGTAAGGGCCGTCGTGACAAATGGCAAGGTTGTGTTTTTTGGCGAAGTCTATAGCCTTACGGAAAAAGTCCAAGCTGGCAACGGCCCCGGTGGGGTTATTGGGATAGTTAAGCCAAAGTACCTTGGTTTTGGCAAGTATCTCGGGTGGGACAGAATCAAAATTAGGCAGAAAATCCCGGTCTGCCGTAAGCGGCAGGTAGTGTGGCGTTCCTCCGGCAAGAATGGTGCCGATGGCATAGACGGGATAGGCCGGATCGGGAACAAGCGCAACATCTCCCTCATCGAGCATACAGAAAGCGATGTGCCCAATGCCCTCCTTGGAGCCAATCAAGGGCAGAACTTCGGTTGCCGGATCGAGCTTCACTCCGAAGCGTTTGTTGTACCAAGCAGCAATAGCTTGGCGAAGCTGCGGCAGCCCTTCCGTTTCCGGATAGCGGTGGTTTGCTGGGTCGTGTGCAGTTTGGCAGAGCTTCTCAATGATATTATCTGGGGTCGGCAGATCGGGATCACCGATGCCGAAGCTGATAACCTCTTCGCCCCTAGCTTTCTTTTCGGCTATCTTTTTGTTGATTTCCACAAACAGATATGGAGGCAATTTATCTAAGCGACGTGATAATTTCATAGCGTTCTCCTCATGCAGTTACTAGGATATCACGATGTATCTTGATAGCCTATTCTATCAAATAATTTACCCAAGATGAGCGGCAGCAATTATGGTAAGCGCTGCATGCCCTAATCATCAGTCCATTCGCCGGAAAATACAACTTCGGCCGGTCCGGTAAGCCGCACTTCTCCTTGGCCATCCCATGATACTTCTGCCAAACCGCCGGGCAGGCTTAACTCCAGCTTATTCCCTGACAGACCGCGCATACGCGCAGCAACCGCAACAGCACAGGCACCGCTGCCACAAGCCAGGGTCTCGCCGGCACCGCGTTCCCAAACCCTCATTTCGCACCTACCAGGGCTGGTCATGCGAGCAACCTCGAAGTTGACACCGCGTGGGAAAAGCGGATTATTTTCGACCTTTTTGCCAAGCGTCGTAAGCGGGAACTCGGCAATAGAATCAGGAGCAAAATATACCGCGTGAGGATTGCCCATTGAAACGAAGTTCAGTTTTAGGATTGAGCCATCAATGGTGAGCGGGTAATCCCCTAACATTATGTCATAAATGCTTCCCTTGCCGACCTCGGCGGCTACAGGGATAGCTCTTGGTTCAAAAAGTGGCTTACCCATACTGACACTGATAAAACTTTGATGCCCACGTTTTACTAGCCTAGCTTGTCGAATGCCCGAGAGCGTTTCTATGGAAAGCTCATCTTTTTTTTGGTTAAGGTTGTTTGTCATGACGTAGCGCACCAAACAACGCAGGCCGTTGCCGCAGGCCTCGGACTCTGAACCGTCTGGGTTAAATATGCGCATGCGAAAATCTGCTACTTGTGAGCGGAGGAGGAGAAGAAGTCCGTCTGAGCCTACGCCAAAATGGCGCGCACATATCCTCTGGGCAACATCTGCCCAGTTGATTGCCTGAAAATCGCGTGCATCCAATAAGACAAAATCATTGCCTAAACCTTGCAACTTGGTAAATTTCATGAGCACCTCTCGGAAGTTTAAACCAGATTATATTGTGAATGTTTCTCCATCAGACGTTGCCATATTTGGTAAGCGGCAACTTACTTAATTTCTAGTGCTGTGGGGCAAATGTCCCGAAGGACGCATTCTTTATGCTTGGCTGTGCGAGCGCTGCAAACGTCGCGCCCCAGGTTCACCAAAAGATAATTAAAGATGCCCCACTTCGCACGTGGCACGACTTTCATGAGATCCCTTTCAATCTTATTTGGGTCTGCCTGATCGCTGAGTCCAAGTCGTTGGGAAAGGCGCTTGACATGGGTATCTACGGCAATGCCCTCCGCAATGCCGTAGGTGTTGTAGAGAACGATGTTGCCAGTTTTGCGTGCCACTCCAGGCAAGGTGATTATCTCGTCCATGGTGCGCGGAAGTTCGCTCCCAAAATCAGTAACAAGCTTTTTAGCTGCGCCTATGATGTTTTTAGCTTTGTTATGATAAAAGCCGCAGGGCTTAATAAAGGACTCAAGCTCATTCACTTCTGCCTCTGCGTAATCTCGGGCGGTGCGGTAGCGTTCGAAAAGCGCCGGAGTGGTGCGATTTACCATAGCATCCGTACACTGAGCAGACAGGATAACGGCAACCAGAAGTTCCATTGGGCTTGAGAAACGGAGAGCTATCTGGGCATTCGGATACACCATCCCCAGCCGCTTGATCACCTCGCGCGCAAAACCGGTTTTCCCAGCCATCAGGTTACAACAAGCGGCTTTCGGCTACAGCCCAGTTGATATTCTTAAAGAAAGCATCAATATAGCTCAATTTTTTGGTGCCGTAGTCAACCATGTAGGCATGCTCAAACACGTCCATGATGAGAATGAGGCGGCATCCCGCCCAGTTACCGACGTCATGCTCATTTACCCACTGGTTAAAGAGGATGCCCGATACGTTGTCTTGATAAAGCACGACCCAGCCGATGCCGCGCATGGCGCCAGTTGCCCGGAAATCTGTTTCCCAAGCCTCAAAGCTCCCAAACTGCTTCGCGAGGGCAACTGCTAGGCGGCCTGTCTTTGATAGGGGTGCAGTGCCGCCCAAGTTGCCGAAGTAGTACTCATGCAGCCTAAGACCGTTGAATTCCCATCCCATACGCCGTTTAAGTTCGGCATATTGGGCGGAAGGTGCATCGGGCTTAAGATCACGTGCCATAGCAGCAAGATGTTCCATGACCGAGTTGGTGTTCTTCACGTAGCCTTGATAGAGCGTGAAGTGATTTCCTAGCAGAGTATCGCTGAAACCAGGCATGCCCAACAGTTTTGAGTAGTCTTTAGCTTCGTAGGCCATGATAACCTCCTAAATTATTTCGACCATTATATATTCCGCATCTGGGCAACAGATAGGTATTGCCAGAACCATACTGCCACACTGGTTATGTAAACATTTATTGGCAACGCCGCAGAAGCGGTCACCCGCAACACTTCTTAGGTGCACCGCCGCTTAAGTAGCTTTCAGGGGCTTTGTCAAAAGTTTTCTTGCAGCCAACCGCGCAGAAGTAATACTTCTTCCCCTGATACTCGGAGGTTGCTGCTGGTTTGGATTCATCCACCTTCATCTTGCATACCGGATCGATTGCTATAGCTATATTACTACCTCTCTTTATAGTGTATTTCATGGGGTCAAAACGGCGCAAGCGGAGCGAGTTACCAACGACTGTCACCGAGCTTAGCGCCATAGCTGCGGCGGCAAGCATGGGGTTGAGAAAACCGGATTCACCGAGAATAAAATGCAAGCCTGTGGGCACACCGCCGTTTCGGAAGAATACGTGCAGCAATCCCGCGGCAATAGGGATAAGTATCACGTTATAGGCAAAAGCCCAAAAGAGATTTTGCTTGATGGTGCGCATGGTGCGTCGGCTAAGCGCTATGGTTGCCGGCACTCCGGCCAGATCACCGCGCATAAGGGTGATATCACCTGCTTCCATGGCTACGTCGGTGCCTGTGCCGATGGCAATGCCAATATCGGCTTGGGCGAGTGCCGGAGCATCGTTGATGCCGTCGCCTACCATAGCTACGATTTGCCCTTCGCTTTGGAGTTTCTTAACCTCGGCGGTTTTATTCTCCGGCAACACCTCGGCTAGCACGCGCGCTATTCCTGCCATTCGTGCAATCTCATCGGCGGCACGC
The DNA here is from genome assembly GCA_964402105.1 of uncultured Dehalococcoidales bacterium. GTDB lineage: Bacteria > Chloroflexota > Dehalococcoidia > Dehalococcoidales > UBA1222 > WRNP01. The sequence goes on along the minus strand of CAYOAR010000170.1, from coordinate 481 downwards.
CGGTTGTCTCCTGTCACCATGGCTACGCCGAGCCCTAAATGATGAAGGGCGGCAACGGCCTCTTTCGCACCGGGTTTTAGGTTATCGGAGAAAGCTAAAAGACCGAGTGCCTGACCGGTGCGGGCGAGAAACATCACGGTTTTGCCTTGCTCCCAAAGATCACCCGCCCTATCAGCTAGAGCACCCAGATTGATCTCTCTTTGTTTCATGAGGCGGCGATTACCAAGAAAAAAATGAGCGCCGTGCATACGCGCTTCTACCCCAAAGCCGGGTATGCTATTGAAGCCCTCGGCCTTGGTAAGCACTATACCCTTCTCCGCTGTCGCCGCCACAACCGCTTTACCCAATGGGTGTTCTGAGTCTTTTTCCAGTGCTCCGGCTAGAGCAAGCAGCTCACTTGAACTAAGCCCAACTGCACTTATTACGTCAGTTAAGCGAGGCGTGCCAATGGTGAGTGTCCCGGTCTTATCAAATAATACCG
>CAYOAR010000169.1:0-3417 GCA_964402105.1 uncultured Dehalococcoidales bacterium | reverse complement strand
CGAGCTTGAAACCCAAGACCTGATCACCAAAGCTCAAGACCTCCGTAATCAAATCCAAGAGAGTCGCAACAGCCAAGCTGACGTCAACAGATGGATGAAGCTCATCAAAGAATGCGCCGGAATAGAAAAACTAGACAGAGCACAAGCGTACCGTCTTATCGACCAAGTCAGTGTCCATGAGAAAGCTGATGAATGCGGTATCAGGACTCATACCGTGAAGATCAAATACAACTTCGTAGGGGATATCAGTCTAAACTGAGCATTATCGTGCTCAAAAGGACGAGATTTCAGATGGCTCATAGCATAGTGGCGGAGAGGGGGGGATTCGAACCCACGGTCGGATTACTCCGACTCACGCTCTCCAGGCGTGCCTGTTAGACCACTCCAGCACCTCTCCGCAAGAAAGACGAGTAATTATAGCGTATTTGTGGATAATGTGTAACTCTTCTTTAATGCCCTACACATTCTGCTGTGCATGATATTGGTCAGCACCACGCGGTTGTAAGGCTTAAACCAAGTCGGATTGTCGCCTTTGCGGCGGCACTATCACTCCATCTTGAGTCCATCATGCTTTTTCTTCTCTTCATTGATTTCGGTCATGTAGCCAGCAGTAATTATGCCTGCCGGCAGGGCTACGATTGCGATCCCGAAGATGGAGGATATAATTGTTATAACCCTACCGAGTGTGGTGACTGGATAAATATCTCCATACCCGATTGTTGCTAATGAAATTGTTGCCCAATAAATCGCATCAAAAAAGGAACTAAAGGAATCTGGCTCAACGTTAAAAATAATCAGTCCAGAAACTACAATATAACAAGCAGCTATAGTACCGACTGCAATTAAGGCAACTCTCTGTTTTTTAAAAACGTTGCCGATTACTCCTATGCTTTTAGAATATCGAAATGCACGAATAACGTTGAACACGCGAAAGGCTCGCATCATGCGCAAGAGGCGGAATAACTTAAAACCGCTGTGTAGCGCGGTAAGCGATGGCAGTATGGAAATCAAATCAACAATAGCAAATAGCGAAAATGGGTACTTGATGAAAGAAGCCGCTGATTGTTTATCGTACTTGTAATCAGCTGTTAATAGGCGCAATAAATAATCGATGATAAAAATACTTACTGCGATGTTGTCAATCAATAAAAACACGGCGTTGTCAGTCTTAAACGCCAAGGGGACAAGGCTGGCAATGATTACAATGATCATTACATAATCATAGATTTGGCTGAGAATGTTTGTACGGTCAGACACCTCAATGATTTGAAAAATGCGTTTTCTTATATTCATTCTGCTAGTCATCACTAAAATTATATCATCAACAAATCGCGCGTGGGACTATTTCCTGTGCTGAAACACATTAAATTATTGGTTAGCGACTCTTGGCTGGATGAGCACTCGGACTTTATCACCTGGTTGTTTGCCAATTTTGGCTCTGATGTCTTTCCGAATGCCCAGGATATAGCAGACCGAGCCGTCCGGGTTCTTCATGCCCATATTAACAATACTGCCGTCATATGGTTCGCCATCGAAGGTGGCATGAACAAACAGCCGTCCCTTGCCGAATTCAGCCTTGATATCAAGCGGCACGGCAACATATGCTCCGTCTAAGCCCGGGACTTTTTGGATGATCGCCTCAAACTCGTATGTCTTGGAACTCATTTCTCAGCTCCTCTCCGCTGTCAGTTCAGCTAAATTAAGGGTGGTATTCGCGTTGCGCACGGTGATGGCATGATAAACGGTCTTGTCGGTGGAAATAATTTTTGACCAACGCGTCCGGGAGAAGCTGGTCAAAGGTGCTGACCAAAAGATTACCATGCCGTGATATGCCACCTTTTCGTACTCTTCCTTTGTCGCACCAACACGAGCGCAAAGACTCTCCGCCGTTGCGGGTGGGATAACAAAGAAGGCATTATGCCGGCTATTCGGCGCTTCATTCCACCATTTCGGTGCGTGCGCCAGAGCCGAGGCCAAATCGGTGGACGAGAGTATGCAGACCGTGACGTTCAGCCCGAACTCCTCTACAATTAACGCCTCGCAGGTATCTTTGAGATCTGTTTTATCAAGAGGGCTATCAAAAATGATATTGCCGCTGTTGATGTAGGTGGCGACGTTTTTAAAGCCTCGCCGCTCATAGGCAGCCTTAAGGTTCGGCATGCTGATTTTGTTATGGCCTCCTACGTTGATGCCTCGCAGCAGGGCGATATAGCGCACCGCACAGCCTCCTTTATTTTCCTCCGTTACGCATAGCGCGGAGATGGGAAACGTCCCCACTGGCCGAAAGCCGCTTGTAATCCTCGGACTCAACGGCATAGATAGCAATTTTGCCATCACTGTCGTTATGGATGCCCCAGCCGTACCGCTTAAGCAGGACTGATGCGCGGAGGCACGGCTGGCTTTTGCCGAAGAATTGCACGCGGCTTAGGCCTTTTGGGTATCCCATCGTTTCGTAAAGCACGTCGTCGGAAGTATAGCGATATGGATTACCTGCAATCATCTCAAACTGAGCTCGCACCACTGATTTTGGCTCTTTTGCAGGCGGCGCTATAGCTGTTTTCGCAGGGCAGTCCTCGGCAACTTCGATAAATGTATTTGTGTAATTAGTGGTGCGGTGTTTTATCTCGCCATTGATACACATCAACCTTATGTTTCACCCCCTGTTCTGTAATGCCTGAAAAAGGGCCGCAACCTTAGCCTCATCTTTTACCCCGCGCTTACACTCCACTCCGCTCATTAGGTCTATGATTTGGGCATTTGACGCAGATACAAGCTCTGCCACGTTTTCGGGCGTTATCCCACCCGCCAGAATGACCGGGCAGCTTGCGGCACGTTTAAGCTTAGCAAAAACAGAGAGGTCAGCCAAGCCTCCGCAGACGGCGTTATCCGGCGTACGCGGATCAAAGAGCAAGGCATAAATGCCCAGCGCGCTGAAGTCCGCCGCCGCTTTTTCCAAATCAGGAGTATCCGGGAAAAGCGTCTTGATGACCTTGATGCCGTATTTACCGAGCTCTCCGGCAAGATGCGCAACCTCCGCTAACGTTTCACCGCAGTGGAGCTGGATGTAATCCGGTCTTGTTTCCTTGGCGACGTGCATTATCTTCTCAAGCGGCCCGCCGGTAACGACACAGGTTTTGGTAGGTTTCTTCACGAGTGCGACAAGATCTTTGGCAGCATTTAGGTTTAGGTTCCATGGCACCGGATGGGGATATTCGGCGACGAAGCCTATGATATCCGTGCCGTGCCGGGCGCACATATTGACATCCTCCGCCCGCATGAGGCCGCAGATTTTTACGATCGGCCGCACGAGATACTCCTTTCGACCCGGAGTGAGCGGTACATGGCTTCTGTATCACGGGCCTGCCACAGCGCTGTGCCGACAAGAATGGCGCTTATCCCGGCAGCGGCGGCACGTTT
>CAYOAR010000168.1:0-4162 GCA_964402105.1 uncultured Dehalococcoidales bacterium | reverse complement strand
ATCCTCTGGCTTATCATCGCCATCATACTGGCCATCGCCAGCTTCATCGTCTTCTTCCTCACCGAAGACATGAATCTCCCCATGAGATGGGTGGATCTCTGGACCATCGTTAACGCCGTCATCCTCCTCGCCGAACTCTTGGTCATCACCCTCATCTTCAGACGTGATGACAACAAGGGCTACCAGAGGACATAACAACAAGCCGAAGATGGGTGCGTAGTCTGACAATGCTAAATTGCGCCGCTACCGGGAGCATTCCCATTATCAAACTAACGCAAAAAAACGGATGTTTGCGCTTTCTGTGCATTATGGTATAATAGTCGGAATTTCGTTTACTTTAGGAGAATAAGTGGTAGCTAGAGCTAAAGTATCCAAGGATGCCGGTGGTACCAGCACCCCGAGCGCCCAGCGGAATTATGAATTAATGCTGGTAATCAATTCGGCGCTTACCGAAGAGCGTCTCAATGCGGTCGTGGAAGGCATCACCCGGTTCATTATAGGACTGGATGGCATTGTATCCGAGACTCGCATGCTCGGCAAAAGACGGTTGGCTTATCCCATAAAGCACCAGACCGATGGCTATTACGTAATGGTGCATTTTAAGGCCAAGTCGTCTGTCGGACCCCAGCTTGAAACCAGACTCAACATCCTAGAAGAGATTTTGCGCTATTTACTGGTCAACCAGGACTAGTTCGATTTTGAGAGGGGGCCTGATGGCCCTGATAGGAGTTTGGCAAGCATGGTAAGTCTGAATAAAGTGATGCTTATCGGTAACATTGGCTCCGATCCGGAGATGCGCTATACGCCCAATGGCAATCCGGTGATTTCTTTCCGCATGGCAACCAACCGCGTATATACTGCGCCAAGCGGGGAGAAGAGGCAGGAAACCGATTGGTTTACCGTGATTGCTTGGAACAAACTGGCTGAGCAGTGCAATCAATTTTTAACCAAAGGAAAACTGGTGTACGTCGAGGGGCGGCTGCATAACCGAAGCTGGGATGGAGCTGATGGAACGAAGCATTATCGCACCGAGGTCATCGCCAACCGCGTGACTTTCCTTGACAGGCAATCAGCCGGTACCAGTGACGGAAAGTCGGAAGAGGGGCCGGAAGACATTGTCGACAATGACGAAATGCCTTTCAGCTGATACCCTAAGTAAAAAATATACTTGTAACTTTAGGAGATAGGATAGTGGCAGAGACTAGGACACCAGGAAAACCGGGCGGCGTGCGTCGCCCAGGGCGTTGGGGCGGCAAATATGCTCCCAAGCGCAAATTCTGCTCATTCTGCGCAGGCAAGATACGGAGCATTGACTACAAAGATACCGCCATGCTCGGCCGGTTCATCTCTGATCGCGGCAAGATTGAGCCGCGCCGGAGGACCGGAACATGCAACAGGCATCAACATACCCTAGCCGCTGCCGTTAAGCAGGCGCGCCATATTGCGCTGTTGCCTTTTGTTCAGGCACATATTCATCGCCAGGGCCAGGTGCCTCCGCTCAATTTGGCGCCGCCCGCACCTCCTAAGGCTGAGGCGGCAAAGCCCGCTGAGGCATCTGCTGCGGTGCCTGTCGAAGCACCCGCCGAGGTTTCGGCGAAGAAGTAAATCAAACCCGATTTCGTGCTTATTCTAAGGAGTTAGCGTGCCCAAGAGGACATATCAACCAAAGAAAATACCTCGCAAGAGGGAACATGGTTTTCTTGCCCGCATGGACAGCCGCGGCGGTCGTGGTGTGCTCAAGAGTCGGCGATTAAAGGGCCGAGCCCGCCTGACCGTCGTCTAGGAAATTTCCCGCTTGAGCGCAACCGGCAAAAGAGGCTTGTGTTGAAAGGAGATACATACCTCAGGAAACCGGCAGATTTCACTCGCCTGTATCGCCAAGGGAAATATTTTAGCCATCCGCTGTTGGCGGTAAAGAGTCTGCCGAATGATTTGGCTTATCCCCGTTGGGGAGTGGTTGTCAGCAAGAAGCTTGGTACGGCGGTGGTGCGCAATTATACTAAGCGCCGCCTGAGAGAGATATTGCGGCAAGCGCATCTTAAACCAGGAAGAGATATAATCATCGTTACTCGTCAAGGTGCCGCGGCGGCAAAGTTCGGGGATTTGCGCCAAGCGGTGCTGGGGCTTCTAGAGAAGAGTGGTTTAACCGAAAAAAATGAAATCATTAGCCCTGGGGCTAATTAGGGCTTACCAGCAAACCATATCGCAGGTATTGCCCTCCAGCTGCCGCTATATACCGAGTTGTTCACAATATACACATGAGGCCATCGCTCGGTTCGGAGTTGCCCGGGGCATTTGGATGGGCACGTGCCGCATCGCCCGTTGCCACCCTTGGCATGAAGGCGGTTACGACCCGGTGCCTGAAAAACAAGCTTGAGAGCTAAAATTATGAAATCTAAAAAGCGTTTAGCCTTATTATCCGGCCTTATTGCAGCTTTGCTCATTTTACCAATGGGTGCTGGTTGTATGAGGACCACGGTTGCAGCTCAGGGCTGGTCTGGTGTTACCGGTATTGACGGGCGGCTGTTCTATATGACCACGGTTGCCGGAACGGGCGGCGGCGGGTTCTTAGGCTGCAATGCCTCATCGCCGCAAAGTCAGCTGCTTATCCTAAGCGGAAGTGACGGAGGAGTACTGAACACCATCAACTTCCAGGAATCAACGGTATTTTACGGCACGTCGGCCGTAAGCGGCGATTATGCCTATATACCGGGGTATAACGGCAGGCTGTATCGGGTAAATGTGGTAACCGGCGGAACGCCGCAAAGTGTTTCGGTAAGTTCCGGAAAAGCTAAGCCCATCGTAGGTGGTGTGGCGGTGGCGGACGGCAGGGTATTTGTCGGCTCGGTTGACGGGCGGCTGTATGCCTTAGATACTTCGCTGGAAAAGCTGTGGGATTTCAAAACCGGCGACAAGATTTGGTCCACGCCGGTGGTTAGCGCGGGCACGATTTACACCGGGTCTTTTGATAAGAAAATCTATGCCGTGGATGCTGCGACAGGCAGCGAGAAATGGTCTTATACCACCCAGGGTGCGATTGTGGCCGCACCGGTGGTATCGGGCGGCATAATATATGTAGCCTCCTTAGATCGCCACGTCTATGCCCTTGATGCCGCAAGCGGTAGCTTGGTTTGGCAGTTCCCGGCGAAAGGTGCTGTAAATGCACCCAGTAACTGGTTTTGGGCTACTCCGGTGCTGGTCGACGGCAAGCTTTATGCACCCAACACCGATGGGCGGGTTTACGTAATAAATACCCAAGACGGAACCCTGGCAGCTGAACTAAATACCGGCGGCAGTATAATTAGTTCTCCGGTGGTGGTCGGAGGCCGGGTAGTTGTGGTTACCGAGGATGGCGACGTTTACTCTATTAATACCGCATCACAGCAGTTTGACGGCAGCGCTTGCCGGCTGCGGGCTATTGCCTCCGCCTCGGGAACGAGCAACGTCAAAATGACGGTGCGGGCCTCGCTCGCGGCAGCGAACGGCATGGTTTATATCCAGACCACCGACCCTGTAAGGGTTTTTGAGTTTAATCCGGCAACGCGCGAAGCTTTAGAAATCGGTACTCGGCAGAGTACGGCTACCGGTACGCCGACATCAAGTACGAACACGACTGCTGTGGCTACGACCGTCACAACTACAGTTACGGTTACGGTTACGACTACAGGATAAGGAAGAAATATCTTGGACGCGATTGGCAATATCTGGCAACTGGTTATCCTAAATCCGCTTATCAACGCCCTCATAATACTGGCCAATGTTCTCTTTAGTAACTTTGGGCTGGCGATCATCGTCATCACCATTGTTTTCAACCTGGCGCTCTATCCGGTGACTCGGAAACAGATGAAGGTTGTCAAGGCACAGCAGGATATGGCGCCTAAGCTGGCGGAACTGCGCAAGAAGTACGCCAAAGACGCGCAAAAACTGGCAGAAGAGCAGATGAAACTCTACCGCGAGCTTGGTATAAGCCCGGCGGGCTGCATACTGCCGATGTTCATCCAGATGCCCATCTGGATTGCTCTCTATCAGTCCATCATCCGTGTTATGGCTGCCAACCCCGAGAGCTTTGCCAATCTTTCTGGCTATCTGTACTCATGGTCGGCTGTTTATAATGCCTTACCCCTCAGCAACAACTTTCTGTGGTTTAATCTCGCTGTCCCCG
>CAYOAR010000167.1:0-2102 GCA_964402105.1 uncultured Dehalococcoidales bacterium | reverse complement strand
GCTGCTGAAGAACCCTGTAATCTTGCCCCAAATATCGGTTAAGAAAGACCATGCATTATTCCAAATATTGCTCCATGCCGCACCTATTCCTTTCCAAATGCCATCCCAATTGATATTTGATAGCCAGCTAAAGCAAGCGTTCCACGCCTGCGCAATATACCCATCGCCAGGCTTGAATATTTTCATGAACTCGAGCGCGGCCATCTTAAGGCCAGTGCCGATGTCGGATACGATTCTCCCAATGGCTGTCCAGATATCGCTCCACATCTTTGTCCATGTCATATCAACTTCGTTTTTCAACCCTTGGTGCGCATCGCCTGTCGCCTTAAGCCTTTCCACCATTTCATCATAAGCGGGCATTCCTGCCCCAATTTGTGCATAGTGTCCATCAAAGGTCGTTGTGAGTTCCTTTACAGCCGTATCGAAGTCGACCCCAGCATCTTTTGCGAGCTGATGCGCATCAGCCAGTAAATCAAAGGCCGCGTCGACATCCTGCACCGAGGGAAGAACAACTTCTTTCAGTAGTTTGCTGAGCTTAGTTTCATCAACGTTTAACTTATTAGAAGCCTGCCTCACCCTATCTTTCATATCGGAGGAGGACATCATTGATTCGGTATAGATGTTAGCGGCCACTGTAGCCCCGAGGATGCTCTGCATCCAGTCGGTGTAAGCCTGATTTGCCATCCTAGCGCCTGTGGCAGCGGCATTGATAGCCGCACCGGCAGCGGCGACACCGATGCCGATTAAGCCCACGGCTGGGTTCAGGCTCCGCAGGATAGGGATTTGCTTACCGAGAGCCTTGTTGAGCTGCGCGGACGAGGTGCTTGCCTTGCCGGTGGCTTTGGTAGACTTTTCCTGCTTGCCGGTTAGTTTATTGAGGTCTTGGTCAACCTTTTTAAGGTTTTCTTGCCCCTTGGCGATGACCTCGGCTATTAACGTTACTTTTTGCTCTGCCATTTATCCCACCTTCAAAAAGGCCTATGACGTTCATGTGTTCAACCATCTCGTTGAATTCGGACACAGGAAGCTGTTTTATCTCCCACGGCAGTTTGCCCCATGCCCGAGCCACTTCGTAGATAGTGGCGGTGCGGGATGGTTTGGGGGTATCACCGCGGGAAACCGCCGAGTAGTAGGCGATGAGTTTTAGCCGGTTGCTTCCGCTTTTGGGTCGGCGCTCGGGTTAACAAGCCCTCGGATGATGGTGCTGACCACAGATGGCGGGATTTGATCCAGGCTTTCGCCGCATACAGGAAGCGGATTTCCGGCACGATCGGTGAAGTTCCAGCTTTTGATGATTTTGGAAACAATCGCCCAGACCTTGTCCTTGTCGTCGCCCCCTTGAGCGTCGCCGATAGCCTTGAGTTCAGCTACCGATGGTTCATAGACTTCGGCCGCCCAGTTGTAGTTCGGAATTGTTACGGTTAATGTAGGCCAGCCTCTAGTTTCAGCCATATCTCCTCTTACGGCATGGCGGCTAAGCCGTTGACCAGCTTAATGCCCCACTCAAAATTACCGACATTGTCGTAGATGGACATTAGTGTCATCTTGATAATGTCTTGTCCATCCCTCTCCTCAAGGGTTCCGTAGTCGTCAATGACGAAGCACCCGTCCAGCGTCAGTTTGGAACCAGCAATCCCCTCAAACTCAATGCGAATAAAAATGGGCTTTTGCGCATCAAAGGCGGGGAAGAGCGCCGAGATGTTGGAATTGAAAGCTGCCGTGAGCGAGAGGTCTACGTGGCGCTTCTTCTCTGTGAGGTCAGAGAACGAGAGCGAGCCATCGCCGTACTTCATCGGCATGATGCCCTGTGACACCTTGTAGCCAAAATCCGCCATAGTAGCTTCTTGGCGCGTCTTCCCGATGTTGGCAAAAGTGTCGTCAATATAGAGTTTGCCCATGTTCATAACCGCAGGGTTCAGCGCAGGCGGCGGGCTGATGCCGGGGGTAAACGGCGCTGCTTCGACAAAGCGCCCGATAAGAGACGCCTTAACCATGACCGCATCATCAATCTGCCCGCTTATCTCAAGGTCAGACGCTACACAATATGTAGAACGATATGATGCGTGATCATCGCCATATTCAATAGTGTATGTGTCAGGGTT
>CAYOAR010000166.1:0-2983 GCA_964402105.1 uncultured Dehalococcoidales bacterium | reverse complement strand
CGTATATAAGGGGACTGCAACACGATTTTCGGGGATAACGCGCCAGCTGTAGACTGCGATCATGCAATTGATCTTCTGGTTGACAGTGCCGTTCAGAGGCATGTTTTCCCCAAGAGCACGAATTGCGTTCAGAGCGCATAGGATTTCGCCGTCAGAGGGAATGGCAGACACCGCGCCTGGATACTGCGTGTTGAACACCAAGCAACCAAAAGAACCGGGCAGCTTGTACAGTGAGAAGACATCCCCATGCTTCTGGAAGAACCGCCACACCTTCGTCTTTTCCCAACCCCACCGGGCGCCGAGCTTTTCCAGGGTGAGTGCCACGCCCTCACGGTCGAGCTGAACCACGGGACTTAGATGCGAAAATGCATTACTCTTATCTCGCCACACAGCATGACACCAGATATCCAGCCAAGCATCTGCTTCCCCAAACTGATACCGCGCATCTACCAGGCGCTGCGTGATGTTTCGCGGCAAGCAGAGAAAGCCATAGCCATCAGTGGCATAGATAACGCCATCAGCGCAGGCCGTACCAGAGCATTCCACAACCCAGTCCTTGACTGTGTAACTGAGTTTCTTGGTCGCCTTGTCGAGGACATAGCTGATATATCCCATCTCAGTTAGGGAGTCCATGATTGCCAGGGCCTTCTCCCGACTGTTGACACCCAAAATGCTCTTCAGACCGACAATGCCCCCAACCCAGGAGGCCAGTTCCACGTCATTGCGATAGCCGCAGTAGTCGGCTTGACCGGGGCGGAACGCGGCACACGCGGCTAAACGCGCCCAAGTACCCATTAACCCCTTACCGGGAGGAAGAATATTGCGGGGCAGCTTGACCCAGTTGAATTTCAGTAGACAGGACATGATGAGGACTCCTTCTTGACGAAATGAATAGAGCCAGGCATTCGCGATGAATACCTGGCAGTGAGTATATTATGTTTAGCGTGGCTTACTCAAAACATCCGCAGGACAACAGCGCATCCAATACAGCGCTCGCCTGCGCATAGGACACATCTTCAAATAGAAGCGTACGGGTGATTTTCTCGTAATCAGTCTTGTAAAAGCCAGTATCCCTTATCGTTCGCAGCAGTGCAGCCAGATTAACACCTTCCTGTGCCGAAAGGCAGGCGCCATGGGGCTTTCGGACCTCTCGCACCTCCGCGACCAGCGACCGAAACGCATCATCGAACACTATGCAGGGCAACAGCTTGTACAGATCATAGATATGCCGGGAATAGGTCTCCACCTTCCCGTTCAAATTGTAGTCCGCGATGGCGAACACTTTGTCGATGAACGTGCGCTCCCGCGAGAGCACCTTGATGGAGAAAGGCTCCATCTCATAAGCCTTGATTTCGGTTTCGGCCCCGCTTGCTAACATAAAATCATAAATGTAGCTGGCAGCATCCATAATCTCATTGGGAAAAGCTTTGATATACACCGCTGTTTCTACGATCAGGTGCTGCTTCAGGAATAGAGGGGAGGCCACAGAGCGGAAGTCAATCACGTAACGATTAAAGTCGCGTCTGCTGCGAACATCCTCGGGATTCACCAGCACAAAGCCCAGTTCGTCAACGATGGCGAGGATATCCTGCTTCAGGCGCTTGCGCTGCCCCTCGCTCAGTCTGGTGGATTCCGTCTCCACGCTGAGGTCAATGTCCTCGGAAAAGCGCTGGATGGCCTTGTGGCATTTTGACAGCGATGTGCCGCCCTTGAATATGATGTTGGGCAACCGTTCAGATATGCGTTTCAAGAACAGCGTCACGTAGTAATCCTTCTCCACGATTCCAACGTCCTGTAGGCCCATGTGCGCCGCCGTGGCGGCCAACACCTGCCCAAATACCGCCGGCTCCTTATGCAAGATCATATGCAACCCCGCTTTCCATCATGTTTTTCATTGCCCTGGCAGGGAACAGCCCCGCATATTTCATAATATCCTCCCGCGTCACGCCGGAGTCTTTCATGAATTTACGCAGCATGAAGCGCTCAGTGTCGTCCATATTGCCCGGCGTGATGCTGCTCATCAAATCAAGGCATTGCAGCGCATTCACATTTTGCTTTGTGATGGCCGTGCGGGCCCGCCGGGCTCTTACAAGCTGCGGACCGACATTGATGTCCCGCACACGGGTGGATTCGTTGTTCGTGACCAGTTCCAGCATATTCGGCACCTGGGTAGATAGCCCCGCTTGGTTGAGCAGCGAAAGCCCGGTGACATAACCATAGACCTCGTTACCGCTGCCCAGGAAGCGCTTCTGCACTACCTTGTGCGGATCAAGGAAGGAATCGCCGAAAAACATTTTCGTCGGGAAATAATAGACCCCGCTGCTGAACCGCTTGAGCTCGCCGCTCTCCACCAGCTTTTTCAGTTCCTTGAAAATCCAGGGGCGCGAATAGCCCTCATACCGGATTTCATCCACATAGATTGGCTCATTGCACCCATATTTTTCTTTCAGATACTCGCGAAAGCCCATGCGGTTCCCCTCCTTTCTGCTACCTATCTATATTATACTCACTTCTACGCTAAATGTCAAGAAAATTATTTTCAATTCGAATTGGCATCTGCTCCAGACCATGCTATACTCAGTTTGTTCGATAGTGTACACACGATGACTTGACACACGATATCATCGTTTAAGGGCCACCAAGGTTCGAATGAAAACGGGCCAAAGTTCGAACGCGGGTTCGAATTTAGGTTCGAATGGAAATTTTCTGCAACCCTAGGCAGAGCGCCCACGCGACCTAACGAAGGGTTGCGGCGCTGTTTTTACTTACCTTCGCCGTGCCTCGCCCCGCTTTGTCAGTATTACACAAATTTATCGCTATAGCTTGGTAAATTATAGAAAATTTTTCGTGAAACCCCTTGACAACTCATGAACTTTATGTTAACATACATACATGAACGGTCACGCGGATACGCGTAACCGTCATTACTCTATCGGAAGGGGTCAAGCAAATGATCACACAGAAGAAGAAGGGGGCGACGGAA
>CAYOAR010000165.1:0-4395 GCA_964402105.1 uncultured Dehalococcoidales bacterium | reverse complement strand
ACCTCGGCGGTGAAATCCACATGCCCCGGGGTATCAATGATATTTATGCAGTGGTCGTGCCATTCGGCCGTGGTGGCGGCGGAGGTAATAGTGATGCCGCGCGCCCGCTCCTGCTCCATCCAGTCCATGGTGGTGGTGCCCTCATCCACGGATCCGATCTTATAAGAACGTCCGGTATAGTAAAGTATGCGCTCAGTGGTAGTAGTCTTCCCGGCATCAATATGGGCGATAATGCCGATATTGCGCATTTTCTCTAAAGAAAAGCTTCTGGTCATATTTTTTTGATTATTCCTGCTATCTAAAACCTGGGTAACGATGGTAGACCTCTTAACAAACTTAGCTGGCCCGGAAGCTTCTTTGCAGCACAGGCTAGCCCTAATTTACCACCTATAATGGGCGAAAGCACGGTTAGCCTCGGCCATCTTGTGAGTATCATCGCGTTTCTTGACGGCGGCACCTTGACCCTTGGAGGCGTCAATGAGCTCGGCTGCAAGCTTCTCCGCCATGGACTTGCCGGCACGGTCGCGGCTGGATTTTATTAGCCAGCGCATAGACAATGCCAAATCGCGTCCTTTGCGAACTTCCACCGGCACTTGGTAGTTGGCGCCTCCCACGCGTCTGGGGCGCACCTCCAGTAGGGGGGTGGCATTGGTGATGGCCTGCTGAAAAACGGACAGAGGGTCTTTGTTTTCTCTCTCTCCCATAATATCAAGGGCATCATAAACCACGCGCATTGATGTACTCTTTTTGCCGTCTAGCATCATCTTGTTAATAAAGATTGCCAGCACGTCGTTGCCGTATTTTGGATCGACCGTAACTTTATGCTTACGAACTACAGCTCGCCTTGACATTTTTCCTCCTAGGCCTTGGCCCCGGTGCCTTCCTTGGCCCGTTTGGCACCATATTTACTGCGGCCTTGCTTGCGATTGGCTACGCCGGTAGTGTCCAGCGTGCCGCGAATGATGTGGTAGCGTACGCCGGGCAGGTCGGGAACGCGCCCGCCTCTGATGAGAACCAACGAGTGCTCCTGTAACTCGTGGCCTTCACCGGGGATATAGGCGGTTACCTCAATGCCATTGGTCAGGCGTACTCTGGCAATCTTGCGAAGAGCCGAGTTTGGTTTCTTTGGGGTCATGGTCTTGACTTGTACACAAACCCCTCGCTTTTGGGGTGAGCCCAATTCGCGGTGTACGCGCTTGTTCTTCAACGCATTGAAGCTGTAGCGCAACGCGGGCGTCTTGGTCTTCTTACCAATAGAGCGGCGCCCCTTCCTGACCAGTTGGTTGATTGTCGGCAATTTTTGCTCCCTTTCACAACGCAAAGGACGAGCATCTTGGCTCATCCTTTGTAAACTTTAAGGGCCGGGCGGGAAACCCCGCGGTCACCCTTACGCTTAGCTACAAATACAACTCCACATGGTAACACAAGAATATATCCCTGTCAACAACGACTACTCATAAAATTCGACAGTGTGAATGGTTGGGTCATCAAAATAATCACACTTAACTAGACGTAGAAACGTAGGCCCTCCGTGGTTGATTAGCGCCTACGACTTGCTCCCTGTGGTAGTAATTACTCCCAAGCGGTCTCGTCTGGTCATGGAGCTTTATCGGTGTGTGGGATTATAATAACCGATTGGGCTGATAAGCTGGTGAATATTGCATCAACGGCAAGATTGTGACCGATCGCGGTAGCGGATAAATCGGTCAAGGATAATACCGCTGACGGAAAAGAAATCGTGCCTAAAGTTCTTTCTCTTTCTCCTGCAAGCTATAGCCTATTCCCGGGTGAGTATGAATATACCGAGGGTGGCTGGGGTCATCCTCGATCTTGATGCGCAGGCGGTGAATATAGACCCGAACTGCTTCGCACGATCCAGGATAGCTATCACCCCAAATTGTGTCAGCAAGGCGGGAGATCGGTACAACTATCCCGGCATTGCGCATGAGATGAGCGAGGATGGCAGACTCTGTACTTGTGAGGGTCACCTGCCGTTTCCCAATAAAGAGGTGACGAACAGATTGACCGAATCGCAAATCTCGGTAGTTTGGTGTGGTTGCCTGAGAGACCAAATGGTAGCGGCGCATGAGAGCTTGGGCGCGGGACATGAGCTCTAATTGCCTAAAAGGCTTGGTGATGTAGTCATCTGCGCCCCATTCCAATCCTTTTACGATGTCACTCTCTTCATCTCGCGCAGTAAGGATGATTATGGGTATAGTTGAAAATAGTCTTACTTGTTTTAATACTCCAAATCCATCAACATCGGGTAGTCCCAGATCTAGCACTATCAAGTCGGGATGTTCAGACTCCACTTTGGTGATGGCATCGTAACCTGAGGATGCGCGTATTATCTTAGCTTCAGGCCAGCGCACTTCAAATGCAACAGTTATTACCTCTGCAATCTGAGAATCATCCTCGACTAACAGAATCTTTATCAAAGTATCTGCCCTTCTTTCTGGCTTGATAGAGGGATGGTGAAGGAAAATTTACTGCCTTTCCCATTACTCTCTGCCCAGATTTTTCCGCCGTGAAGCTCGACAAGCATCTTTGATAATGCAAGCCCAAGCCCCATACCATCTCGCTTCCCGCCACTAGCATTAAATCTATGGTGAGCCTGGAAGAGTTGTGATTGTTTTTCGGGCGGAATGCCGCAGCCGGTATCCTCTACTTGGAATAGAATATAGCCGCTGTCGTTACATGCACGAACAGTAATATTGCCGTTTTCGCCCGTGTATTTAATTGCGTTATCAATCAAGTTATTCAGTATTTCCGTGACGCGGCGGTGATCACCCCAGGCAGGCGGAAGATCGCTTGGCCAATCGGGGATTAACATAATTCTCGCTTTTGTGGCTTCAGCCGAGAAGTAAGAAAGCGTACCGGTAAGAATACGATTTGGGAAGATTTCTTGGCATCTTAGTTTGAGCATCCCAACCTCACCTTTAGCCAAGTCGAAAAGCTCATTGATCCGAGTGCTCAGGTCGAGAGCTCCTTTATTTACTTGTTTTGCTAGTTTTTGTAGCGGTTCAGACGCGATATTCTCGCATAGTATGTCACTCGCAGCCAGCATTGCCGTTAGAGGTGTACGCAGCTCATGGGCAACAATCCGAATAAACTCCGCTCTTTCATTGAGAGTAGCTTCAAGTTGGCGCCGCAGATCGATTTCTTGCTCAAGGAGCTCTGCAAGTTTGCCCTCATCCGGTCGACATACTCCGACATTATCTGACAGGGGCCTCCGTTTTTTACGAGCCTTGGAATGAATATCGTCAAGCAGTAGTATAACCATGCCGCCTGTTCCCGGTATGTTGTTTACGGCGAACGCGGCATCCATAATTTGCTCTGGCTGGCTGATAATGCGAGTTTTTATTATCCTAGACACAGATTTGGAGGCAGTCTTGTGCTTTTCAAAAAGAGCTGTAATTTGCTCACGGTATTTGGGCGCAACAATATAAGTAAAGTGCTTCCCCGCAATTTGTTCCCTAGCCCAGCCAAAGAGAGTTTTAAACCTTTTATTCGCAGAAAATATTATCCCATCATCTGTGATGATACACATAGGAGAGTTACTGGTTTCAAAGATTGTGCGATAGAGATTCTCTGAATTGCGTAATGGTTTTGCGGGCCGACTACTTTTGGAAACAGCGCGCGCATGTGGGCAGCAAGAATCGTCGATGGCGTGACGTTCGTTAAAAATTCTTACCATAATGTGTAAACTCCAATAATCATAACCTTGATACGGGCTAGCCAAATAGCTTGAGCCTATGCCTTGTTCATGCAAGATGCCAGCATACCTAGTGGCACAAACGCATGGGATCTTCGACTAATTATGCCCCAAAAACCAAGTTATTACAACGTTGTAATAACTTGGTAATGTCATCTGTAATGCAGGGATGGTAAACTACTGGTTAATTAATGATTGTTTTCGGTAGCGGTCATCGCATAATCTCGTTGTTTTGGCTCTGTCGGGGGAAACTAGGGTGGATCGTTGCATCTTCCGACGAGACTTAAATGGACAATCTCCCCCTCCCGTGTGGTGAGCCCTAGCTGTAATCGGGCATTGCGGCAGAGCCAAAACATAGATTATAATTTTAGAATGAACCTCGCATGGGGATGAATATAGTTAGGATAATCCAACACATAGTAAAGACTCAGGAGGTGATGCAGGGAACATAGATTATTAACGTTCATACTTATCCAAACTAAATAAAAAGGAGTTCAAACGGATGAAAAAAGAGGAAGAAAAACAGAAAACGGAAAAGCTACAGAACCCATCGCGCCGCGCATTCTTGAAAGGCGCAGGGCTCGCTGTTGGCGGAGCGGCCATTGGTACGGTTTCGCTTGTTAACGCCTGCAAAGGCACCACGTTGACAACAACCCAGACCGAAACCAAAACCGCTACGA
>CAYOAR010000164.1:0-2012 GCA_964402105.1 uncultured Dehalococcoidales bacterium | reverse complement strand
TTGCTTGACTGAGCGCTATGCTTTAGCAGGCTTTAAAAACACGGTTTTCGGCACGGGCAGCCCGTAATATGGCTGCCCTGCTAAAAATCGTAACATCAGGAGAACAAGGAGGATACAATGAGCCAAGATACTTATGCAATTTATCAGGTGAAAGAAGGTAGCGAAACTCGAGATCACCGCTTTGCATCGCTTGCCCGGCTGAAAGAAGCCGGGCTCTCCGTGGAGTGGGATAACTATAACCATATGTATACCGGGACAGTGGGACCGGGCAAATCCGGGGCGATGGCAACGCTGGGGCTACTATTTCAGAAATTCAACGAAAACCGCCCGGAAGATTTTACTGGGCGCCCCCTGTCAATAAGCGATATTGTGGTTTTGCACCATGACGGGGAAGCGGCAGCTTTTTATGTTGACAACATCGGTTTTCAGGAAGTGCCGGGGTTCTTGGCCGCGCCATACAAATACTATTCAACACAGCGCCCTATTGATATAGGCACATTCCCCAAGACTGACGGCGGCCCCGCTTATATCGTCAACTTCGATATGCGCGAATATGTTGAAAACGCGTCTTTCAGGGCATGGGGGTATATTGCCTATAACGCGCCTTTATCTAAAGGGCAGTTGGATATTTACGAGCTGCGGGCTGCTTCGGGCAACCCTGACTGCGTCAAAATTTCCCCATACCAGTTTGAGGCGCGGCTGCAAATTATTGGTAATTGGGAGAAGGCTAAGAAATTGCCGGATATGAAGCGGCTAACATGGTGGCACCCTGATTTTGGCGTTTTTGTCAAAAAAAGCTGGGTAAACCATAGGCATGCCGCGGAGCGCTTTAATGTTATTATGGCAGAAAGGGTTAGTGTGGCAGAGAAACAAATTGCCCCAAAACCGATTGCCGAACAACTCGCCGTTGCCGGGGAACTGGTGCAACGCGGCGTTATGCCGCATGATAAGAAAGAGCCCCTCAATAATGAGGACAGATAGGAGGCTTTCTATATGGACGAAAAGAACAATTATTTACAAACTGCCGAGCTTTCAACCGAACAGAATACAAATATGATTGACGGCATCCTTGGGAACAACCTGCCACTGGTCCCGACCGACCCCGTCCCCGCGGTCAAGCCGCTGGACAAGGTAAAGGAACTGCCCCCGCGTAAGCGGGGCAGGGGGCGGGAAGAACGGTGAGCGCCGAGAACCGCAAGCGAAGCGTCCACCTGCATGTGATGGTCACGCCGGAGGAGCTTGAACTTATCCACGGGCGCATGGCCGAGGCCGGGGTTACCAACGCCGGGGCGTATGTACGGAAGATGGCGCTCAATGGCTACGTCCTGAATGTTGACCTTTCGCCGGTGCGGGAGCTTGTTTCCTTGCAGCGTAGATGCTCCAATAATCTTAACCAGGTCGCTTTTCGCGCCAATACCATCAACGGCGTTTATCTGTCAGACATCAAGGGCCTGCAAAAAGATTATGCTGCGCTCTGGGGGCCGCTTTCAGATTTGCTCAAGCAGCTTGCGGGGATCGTTAAGATGTAATGTGTTGGGAACATCGGCTTCATGCGGATGTTCCCAACCTTTTTTATATGGCATCTAAATCAGCGGCCCACATATCGGCCTAGGCCTGTTCTTCATAGTCCCAAATATGGGGTTTTTTCTATTTTGGCGAATGGGCAGGTAAGATTTATGGCTGGTTCAGGGTAATGGCCACCGGCACACTGGGGGCTGTTTTTGCCCCTACATAGCCTGGCTGCGGGGTTACTTTTATTGAAGAAAGGCTTAAGCTGGTTTCTATGCTTTCTTCAGTAAAGGAGTTCAGTACTGTAAATTGCAATGTAACTATCCTAACCGCTGGTGAACAGGGTATGCCAAGGAC
This sequence comes from uncultured Dehalococcoidales bacterium, assembly GCA_964402105.1. Lineage (GTDB taxonomy): Bacteria > Chloroflexota > Dehalococcoidia > Dehalococcoidales > UBA1222 > WRNP01. The sequence goes on along the minus strand of CAYOAR010000164.1, from coordinate 146 downwards.
CATGTTTGAGGAAGGTACGCTACGTAAGGAAACTTTGCCGGGGCTTACAGGGGCACAGGTTGCTACCCAGCCATGCAAGTTCGCATAGCCGTTGTACTGCAGCAGGTTATTGTCGTAGGCTATGTCCGCCAATATCTGTGTATAGT
>CAYOAR010000163.1:0-5618 GCA_964402105.1 uncultured Dehalococcoidales bacterium | reverse complement strand
ACTTAGCCTCCGCCTATACAAAAAGCCCCGCCATATCAACAGGCGAGGAGTACGGCAACAATAGCTGCGATCTTACTAATACCAAGAGCCCACTGCGGGCGGACGATAAAAAGGGGCGTATTTTGATTTCGGCAAATTACGCAGGCTTAGAAATCACCATGAAGCGCACTCACGGTTTAACCGAGCTCATTGTAGATGGCTATGTTTATGACGAGATCAGGGGAACTATTGAGATTCGCTATTCGTTGACGGCAAAAGTGCAGGGGATAAATATTATTGGCTCCTATAATTCCACCAATTCCCGCATGTATCTGTATGCCAATGATGAGTTGATCGCGAAAAAACTCAGGCTATATTGATGGGTGACTACCAGCCCCAACACATCTTCTCTTGCCGATATTTTCCCTGAGTCCGTTTGCCACCTTTGTCAAAGAGGCTACAGGTCTTCTTCTCCAAGCGTTTTGGATGCTACATCAGGCTCAGCTTGATGCCTCCGAGCAAAGAATGACTGGAAACGCCGCCACCAAGACTCTTTTGCTACTTTTACTGAGGCAGGCGGCGGCAAGAGTTTGATCTGGCTCTCGAGATGACGGATGCGCTCTGCGGCTGCACCAAGCTGGGCAGCGAGGGCTAGATTTTTTTCTTGAAGTTCGCGGATAAGCCCCACACCATGGACAAATCCATCGCTATCGAAAATGGGTTTGTCTAGAGCTTGCTTACCAGTCAGTTTTGTATCAGACTCAGCGTTTGGATCAAACTGCGGCGGCAACTCCAATATGCGGTATTCTTCGCCAAAACTTCCCTTTATCAGCTCGGCTTTAATCTTGCCAGACTTGATGTGCCGACGTATGGTCCGGGTGGAAACGTTTAGTTTTTTTGCAGCCTCATTAATATTGAAACCTTGGTCAGTCATAGTATGGACAGTGTATAGTCAAGTAGCCGTTGTTGTCAATGGTTTTGTTGAGTGAATCAACCATCAAGAATGCCTCCAATCTTAAACAAACCACTCACTAGCACCAACGCAAACTTCGAAATTTGGGACAAATGGTATAAAAGAAAGAGGCGACGAGCGGATTCGAACCGCTGATGGGGGTTTTGCAGACCCCTGCCTTGCCGCTTGGCTACGTCGCCATAAAATGAAGCTCCAGGGGAGCTGGAGCACTTTTGGTTAATTGGAGCGGAAGACGAGGCTCGAACTCGCGACCTCCTCCTTGGCAAGGAGGCATTCTACCACTGAACTACTTCCGCATAACGTTTCTGGTGCCGAGAGAGAGATTTGAACTCTCACGAGTTTTACCTCACTAGCCCCTCAAGCTAGCGTGTCTGCCATTCCACCATCTCGGCCTTCTGGCAGGAGTGGAAGGACTCGAACCCTCGACCGGTGGTTTTGGAGACCACTGCTCTACCAACTGAGCTACACTCCTAGCTCAGCAAACATCATAGCACAACCTGTTAAAAAGTGCACCATTCCAAGGCACAACCATTTGATATACTATGGCAAGAATACGCCTCTGTCAAGCCATGTCTGCCTAGATAGTCTCTACCTGAATAGCATCATCGCCGACTATTTGAATGATACGATGCCTAAGATCATCGCAGTATCCAACGCGCACCTGGCCCATCTTGAGCCTAAAGACCTTTGAGCCATTGCTCACAACCAAACCAAGCTCGTCCTGACCCGGGTAATCGGCGATAACCGCAAGCAGTTGATGCAACCGAGAGATATCACCCTCGACATCGTCGGTCTGTTGAATGGTAATAACCAGCCGTTTGCGTTCAACAGGCTTGACAACATTGTCGACTGAAGGTACTTCCTGAATCGTTTCTTTCTTTACAACTTCTTTCTTTGTTGCTTCCTTGCGAAGCGGCTTTGCAGTCTTTTTCGTAGCGGTGGGAGTTGCCGTTTCCATTGACATTGGCAATGCCTCTGTAACTGGCATTTCAAGAGGCAAGCCCCCGGTTACAGCTTCAGCCGTCACCGACTCGGGGAGGGTATAGCGCACCGCTCGGTCACAGGTAAGCTGCATCTGATCAGCTCGCTCGCGTACCTTGCCTTCAACGAGCACTATGCTTCCTTCCTGCCAAAGCTCTTTTGTCTGGCTATATATGCGCGACCAAACCATAACTTCAATGCGCCCCTCCAAATCCTCCAAAGTGGCTGCGACCGAGGTCTGCCCATCTTTGGTCATAATGGGGTGCAGAGAGGCTACCATGCCGGCAATTCTTATCGTCTGGCCTTCCATTTCTCGATCAACTTGGCTGCAGAGGACAGTCCCATCTGTACTAGCCCGGCCTGCATATCGCTTAAATGGGTGTTCCGATAGATAAACACCGGTCAACTCTTTTTCCCACTTCAGTCTCTCAGCTGCAGAGATGCTCGCCCCCTCCATCTCTAAGTCGGGTAGGGGGGTATCTGCTGATTGACCCCAAAGGTCAAACATTGTGGATTGTCCAGTAGCTCGTAGTTTGGCTTGACGCTGGTATAGCTCTAGAATGCGAGGGATATTGGCATTCAAAGTAGCACGATCACCCAAGCTATCCAACGCCCCTGCACGAATAAGGCTCTCCAGCACACGCCGATTCACCCCAGAAAGATCAGCGCGTCGGCAGAGATCTTCTACTGATTTGTAAGGGCCGCCCTTCTCGCGCTCGTCAATGATGGACTCAACCGCCCCCACCCCAACATTTTTTATGGCTGTCAGTCCAAAACGTACCGCTGTTGAATCACCGTCTTTCTCGATGGCAAAAAGGGCTTGACTGCGATTGATATCAGGCGGCAACACCTTGATTCCCAAGCGATGGCACTCGCCCACCACCACCGTTACTCGGTCAGCATCGCCGAAATAAGCCATAAGGAGAGCAGTAATATACTCCTCAGGATAATTAGCCTTAAGATATGCCGTTTGATAGGCAATCAAGGCATAGCTCGTAGCATGGGCTTTGTTGAAAGCATAGCCCGCAAAAGGCTCAATCAGGGCAAAAACTTCGTTTGCCAACTCCTCAGAAAACCCTTTTTTCCTCGCGCCGTTTATAAAATTCTGGCGCTCTTTCTTCATCACTTCGGGAATCTTTTTACCCATGGCCTTACGAAAGATGTCAGCCTGACCGAGCGAGTAACCTGCGAAAGCGCGCACGATGTGGAGCACCTGTTCCTGGTATACAATCACACCATAGGTTTCTTTGAGGAAGTCTTCCAGTACGGGGTGGGGATAGCGAACTGGCTCTCGGCCATGCTTAGAGCGGATAAAGTGGGGTATTTGCTCCATCGGCCCCGGGCGGTAGAGGGCAACCATAGCTGCGATATCTGTAAAAACCGAGGGCTTGAGCTCTTTTATGTATCGGCGCATACCGGAACTTTCGAGCTGAAAGACCCCCGTTGTTTCCCCTGCAGATAAAAGCTCAAACGTTTTCGGATCGCCAAGAGGAATCTTCTTTAGATCTATATCCAGACCGCGTGTCTTCTTGATGGTTTCTTTTGCCTTAACCAGTACGGTAAGATTGGCGAGTCCTAGGAAGTCCATCTTGAGAAGGCCGATGCGAGCGATGTCCTCCATGGGGAATTGGGTCATGACGAGTTCTGAATTTTCATCGCCGCGGGATAGTTTTTGCAAAGGCAGATAGTTGGTAAGCGACTCCTCGGCGATGACCACCCCGGCAGCATGGGTCGAGGCATGACGCGAAACGCCCTCTACTTGCCGGGCGGCATCTACAAGCTTGCGGATGGTTTCGTCTTGGTTATATATAGTGCGGAGCTCAGCGTTTTCCTCAAGCGCCCTCTCCAGTGTCATGCCCACCGCAAAAGGCACTAGGCGTGCCACGCGATCCACGTCGCTGTAGCTCATGCCAAGCGCCCGTCCCACGTCACGAATTGCCGCCCGCGCCCCCAATGTACCAAAGGTGATAATTTGAGCTACGTGATCAGCACCGTATTTGTCAGAAACATGGCGAATGACCTCATCGCGCCGGAGATCTTCAAAATCCATGTCGATATCCGGCATCTCGCGCCGTTCTACATTCAGAAAGCGCTCAAATACCAAACGATGCTCCAAAGGATCAAGCCCCGTGATGCCTAGGCAGCGCAATACGATGGACGATGCCGCCGAACCGCGCACGTTATAAAGGATGTTCTCGCTACGTGCAAAGGAGATTATGTCCCACACTACAAGGAAATACTTGGCGAAATTGGTTGAACGGATGACATCCAGCTCATAGGCTAGTCGCTCTTTCACCTCGCTAGAGGCATTCGGGTAGTAGCGTGCCATCCCCTCATTGCATAGTTCACTTAAATACTCATCTGGGGTCTTGCCCACAGGGATACCGATGTCTGGGAGGTGCAGCCGACCAAACTCCAGCTCCAAATGACACATCTCAGCAATCTTCTCAGTGCTTTCGATAGCCTCTGGGATATCCTTAAAAAGCTCTTCCATTTCCGCAGGGGTTTTGAAATAGATGGCATCGCCGGTCTTAAGACGTTTTTCATCATCAATAGTGCTGTTCGTACCGATGCACAAAAGCAGGTCATGGGCATAGGCATCAGCCCGGTCAAGAAAGTGCACGTCGTTAGTAGCCACAAGCGGGATGCCAAGCTCTCGTGCCATAGGAATAAGTTCTTTATTCACCTGTTCAAGCTCAGGGATGGGCTGGCGCTGCACCTCCATGTAAAAACGACCTTCAAATGTCTGCTGGTACCACCGCGCTACTTCCTTCGCATCCGCCATGCGATTGCTCAAGATAAGGCTGGGAATCTCCCCTGCAAGACAGGCCGATAGGGCAATTAGTCCCTGGCTGTGAGCTGCCAAAATCTCCTTATCCATACGCGGCTTATAATAGAAGCCCTCCATGTTGGCTAGGGTGACAAGAGTTATGAGATTGCGCCAGCCGATCTGATTCTGAGCTAATAACACGAGGTGATGATTATTTTTCTCGCCTGTGGTGCGGTTTTGGCGAGAGCCCAAAGCAAGATAGGCCTCACAGCCCAAAATGGGCTTGATGCCTGCATCCTTAGCCGCCTTATAGAACTGGATAGCCCCATGGAGGTTACCGTGGTCAGTAATGGCCAAGGCATCCATGCCCAGTTCTTTGGCGCGAGCCACCACCTGCGGGATGCGGCACATGCCGTCCAACAAGCTATACTCTGTATGCAGATGCAAATGCGTAAACATGGCTAAAAGGGGCGAAAACGAGGTGTATTATATCATAGAGCCCCGCCTCTATTCTCTACGACCAACCATGGTAAAGCTGAGAGGCAAAACCAACCATTTCTCCGGTGTATACCCTTTGGAAAATCATCAAACAGGAGGGTCTGAGAACTTCTCTCAGGCACAGTGGTGGGCGGTATAGGATTCGAACCTATGACCTCCTGCGTGTAAAGCAGATGCTCTAACCGGCTGAGCTAACCGCCCAAAGTGAGCACTATTTTAAAACAAACGAAAGCGGGAAACAACGGTATGCCAAAAATGGCGCGCTTGGCGGGGCTCGAACCCACGGCCTCAGCCTCCGCAGGGCTGCGCTCTATCCAACTGAGCTACAAGCGCTTGAAACAAGCCTTGGTGCCGAAGGAGAGAGTTGAACTCTCACACCCTTTCGAGTACTACGCCCTGAACGTAGCGCGTCTGCCA
>CAYOAR010000162.1:0-2809 GCA_964402105.1 uncultured Dehalococcoidales bacterium | reverse complement strand
GTCTTTTTTCGCAGATGCCAACGAGCACTTTTATGACAAGAAACTGGTAAAGCCCGTAATCACGGCTTTTCCTACAGGGCGAGGAAACGTTCTTGGCTGGGTTACCAGCTGGAAGGCCTGGCAGGAAGATGGCGGGGGCGGCTACTACGAACTGAACGTATGCTCAGACCATCTGAACCGCCCCTTCGAGAACATCTACAAGACGCTCCTCCACGAAATGGCGCATCTATATAACCTGCAGAATGGCGTAAAAGATTACAGCCGGAGTGGCTACTACCACAACAAAAATTTTAAGGAAGCCGCCGAAGCACATGGTCTGGACTGTGAGCGCGACAAGACCCGAGGCTGGACCATCACGTTGCTTTCAACGGAGGCAGCTGCTTGGTTGAGAGAGACATACGGAACTTGCCCGAGTGCGTTTACCCTGACCCGTGGCAGGCCTAGCGATTCCGATCTCGAAGACGACGCTTCAAGCAACACTCCAAGTAGTGCACCAGGCACTTCAAACTCGCGCAAATATGTTTGCCCCTGCGGTACGATCATCCGTGCCACCAAAGTAGTCCGAGTTACTTGCGACGACTGCGGCAAGCCGTTTCAGTTTCAAGGGTAGGAGATACTGCGCAAAGAAGTCTGGCACACTGGCACAGGGCACAAATGCTCTTGAACAATTAATTTCAAAAACGAAAGGAGCACCGCTATGCAAGCCGAGGCAAAAACCCTTCCAGGCGGGCATCGTGCGCGGGCACGGCTTCCGCCTACTAACAGCAACCCTCTCCCGTAACCCCACCAAGCGTCCCAGGAGAGGGCTCCTTGGCCAAGAGACTGCGACATCTCTTGTGCCCTATAGTATACCACAGGAAACGCTGTCCCGCAAGGGAAAAATGCAAAGTCCCAGCTAAAGGTAAAGGATGACTCCTAGGTTGAACTTCCACAACGAAATTCCGTTTTGCCGTGAGAGACAACTCCATGGAGCTAATGCTAAAACCTGAGGCAGGGAACCGTTACAAACCATAGAAAGCAGGTATCCACATGATCCAATGCACTAATTGCGGACAATTCTCTAACGCGATGACGTATTGCAGCAACTGCGGCATAATTTTCCAGCAGTCTTACCCGCTGTATGAGGCGCCGGCTGCAGTGGGCTATGATGCTGCTGTGTGGCAGCAGCCGTACTACTCGCCGCCGGCCCCTCAGCCGTACGCTCCGCCGTCGGCATACCAGCCGTATGCAGCGCAGGCGGCACCCCAGGGGTATGATCCCCCGGTGCTTCAGCCCCCTCCTGCGCCTCCCGCCTCCTCCCAAGGGGAATGGAACGAGACGGAGGAAGAGATGTACCCCGAACAACAGGTACCCGAGTCCACAGAGGCGGCACTCAATCTGGCACTCGATCTTTTGAAAACGCCTACTGCACTTGAGATTGTGACTTATGTCATTTTGGGAATGCTCATGCTGAGCGTTCTGCTCGTGTTTAAGTCGGCAGGGGTGGCCTTTTGCCTTTTCACTCTGGCGACTATTGCAGCCTGCTTCATACCCAAGGCTACTATGGCGCAGATAAACCGCTGTGATGAGCGGGTGATCAACCCTGCACGCTCCAGGGAAATTCTGCGCACCGTGGAGCAATTGTTCGATCGCATGGGGTGGGTCGGAGCCTTTGGCGGTGGCGATTTGAACCGTCGGATGTCTAAACTCGGAGGCTGGAAGCTCGGTCCCGTGGTATCCGTTAAAATCATGGTAGACAACAACGGCGAGCAGGTGCTGGCTGTATGGATTGGTGACTACGTTACAGCAAGATCCGGCTACCCGAAATGGGCCGATAAGGCGATTCGCGTTAAGCAGGTCATAGTCTCGATAGCAGAGCGCTGTGGGCAGTAGGCGGAGCACCCGTACATAAACCTCAATACGCAATAAACACGGAAGATGGTTCCATCGGCAGAGGGAGGAAGCGACCGAAGGGAGCTTTCTCCCAGGCCCGCCATAGCGGGTTACCCGCAGGCAAAATTCTGAGCGAGGCGGAGAATAGATTGCTTAAATTTGAGGAGCCTTTCTATTTTCACACACAAAACGGCCCCGACATCCTGTTTGGCCTTGCCCGATTTAGCGATGGCTACAGAATTTATCACCTCAGCGCAATAAATTACTGGGGCCGTTCCGATAGCTTGCAGGACACTTGCCGTTCATGGGACCCGGTCAACTGCCTGTATTTTATCAACTGGTATCCAGCGCCCTTAACGCTGGAAAGCGCCGAAGCAGTGGCCGCAGCTTGGGCCTGCCTCACTGTGACGTATATCCTCACAGGTGAGCCTCTCGAAGCTCAATACCGGCGTCTCCATGGCGGGAACCAGGGCTAGACTCCATCACGCCCTTTCCTGACGGTATCGGCAGCGCCCGGCAACGCTTACACTTGCCGGCGCTGCCTCTGCCCGATAGCAGTCCTGCCGCACATGATTTTACAGAACGCACTTGACAATATTATGCGTCTCGTCTAGTGTGTCAACACAATGGAGGAGAATTCGCCAAGACACAGCGAGAAAGCCATGCCCCTGAACCCCAGGAAGGAGTTGAATGTGATTGAAGAAGGCATTTTCCTACGCCCTGATGTTCGCGGTGGGGTGTTACGCAATAAGTTACGGAATTTCCCTGTTGAAAGCGGACTTACCATGGATCCTCCTAGAGCGTGTTGACACTATTTTAGCGCATCGAAGATAAGCGCGAAGATGAAGTAGCTCAAGAACATCACATCGAGCTTATCGTAGCGGGTGCAAATGCGGCGAAAACGCTTGTATCGCCGGAAGAATCGCTCTACCTCATT
>CAYOAR010000161.1:0-4870 GCA_964402105.1 uncultured Dehalococcoidales bacterium | reverse complement strand
CGGTTTTTATTGCGAGCGGGCTGGCGGGCGCCCGCCCCGCCGATGAGGCAGCCGGCCGTGAGCAGGGCTCCGAACCACATGTGCGGGAATTGCAGCCAAACATGTGAGTTGGAAAAGAGGTAGGTGAAGTTGTTGAGGACAGCCCGGCCGTTTTCTACGACATAGCCGCCTGGCTGCTGCATGAATGAGTTGGCTGCCAGAATCCAGAAAGCGGATAGGGTAGACCCGACGGCAACCAGCCAAATACAGGCAAGGTGGACGCCCTTGCTGAACTTGCCCCAGCCGAACATCCAAAGTCCGATGAAAGTTGATTCCAAGAAAAACGCCAGCAAGGCCTCAACGGCGAGGGGCGCACCGAAAATGTCTCCCACGAAACGGGAATACTCTGACCAATTCATGCCGAATTGAAACTCTTGAATAATTCCCGTTACGACGCCGACGGCGAAAGAAAGCAGAAATATTTTGCCCCAGAAGCGAGCCATGTCTTTGTAGACATCCTGTTTTTTCACCACGTACAAGGTCTGCATAATCGCGACAGCAAATGCCAGACCGACAGATACTGGCACAAAAAAGAAATGAAATACTGTCGTTAATGCGAATTGGATTCGGGCTAACATTAAGACATCCATACTTCGTATCCCCCTTTCGCTTTTGTGATTCATTCAAGGCGGATGCCGGTTGGCAGCTACCTTGAAATATGCGCTGTAAGCGTCTTGTTTTTAAGGTGCTTTTGCTAATTATAATCCGTTAAAACTGAAAAAAATAGTACTTTTGGCAAAAAATTTTTTATCCCATCCGCCGTTTTTCCACGCCTTAATTCCTCCAAATATTTGGCATTACTGTTGCCATTTGTATATGTTTTGCGGTTCTGTAAGCAAAGATTTCAGCACTAGCTGGTTTGTGGCATCACTCTAGATGACTACCTAGCGGCTTAAAGACATTATCTGTGAATTGTGTTACAGTTGTAACGAAACTGAGCAAACAAGGTTTTTCTATCTGCAGTTGGCTCGTAGCCAGTTAGTCACAGAATTGATGGGTGTCAAGTTTATAACATATTACGCCCTGAGTTTAAGTGGTAGGTGGTTTAGTGGATAAGATTTGGACAAAAGTGTTGATGGCAGTTATGGTCACGATTTTGGGGACAACTGGCTTCCCGGCGTGTAATGCGATAGTGGCAGATGATGAACGCCCAAGCAATATTGCTCCAAGAACCACAAGCCCATCAGACGAAAACGAAAGAGACTCTATCTTGATAAGTCCGAGCGGCCAAAGGCTTGAAATAGGGTTTGGAAGTTATGTCGGTGGCGCTCCTCTTGGCCCGATACAATATGCCGTGAAAAGTAGTGGCTCTGTATTCAACATCAATAATGTAACCTTGGATTTTTATTATGGCAGAACCGCCTACTTTGATGGCACAATTGATGGTATAGGCCAAAGTAATTACAGATCTGTCTGTTTCGCCATATATTTTTGTGATGGGCCGTATTATTCCCAGAATTACCATTATGATTACGTTTTGAACACAAGAGTGTTTATGATTTACGAAGATTACCATAATGTCGATGGTCATTATTTTTTAAAAGAATTAACGATCGATGAATTCAATTCAGACAAGTATAAATGCACGATTGGTTGGGCTAGGCAAATTGACGAAGCGAGGGTTTATCCATGTGAGATAGAATTTAATCATCACGAAACCATCACTATCCCGCCAGAAATATTCGAAAGAGGTCAGGGCTCATTTGTTTTCCAGGTAGCCGCAGTAAACTATTCAAAAAAAGATGGCGGATACTGCGTGGTAAGTGGAGAAGGACTGGTCATTAATTATCAGTTTATAGATGGGCAATCTGTTTACTTATCGGAGGCTTATAGCAAGATTCCGTATTAAAGCATGGAAAATAAGGTTTTATCTGATTATGAAGAATTCAAGCGGAGGATGTGTCATATTTACTACTTCTAATCTCGTGAGTGTCGGCACGGTGTACTCAAGTACTATCCCAAGTGGCTATTATGGCGGGAGCGTAGCAATTGTGAATGCCGACAAACCCGGGCCTATCAGTTGCCAAATATCCCTTGCGTGATAATGTTGTTGGCGTTAAGATGGTACCAGTTACGGCATCGACGCCAGGTTGTATGTCGTTAACGTTGCCTAGAAGCACCTTAATAGTGGCATTGGTTGGGCAACCGATGGCTACCACGCGTAGCTAAGCATAATGGAGATAAGATGGGAAAACAATTTTGGCTACTATTTATTGTTATAATTACCATAACTTTGTTTATGTCGAACGCCTGTGATGCCAAGGCCACAAAGACGGTAACTCACACAGTAACTGTTGCACCAAACACGGCTACAGTCATTCTGACGACTACTTCAATCCGGCATTAATCAGGTGGAACCGGTGTAAATTGTCATTAGTTGCATGACGATACGAAGAGCGACAATGCCGAAAAGACTATTACTGTTTGTCTTGGCACTGATACTGCTTGTTTCGCCATTGAGTTGTACCACTGATGGCTCCACGGGTGGGGCATCTAGCGTCCTGCCCGTGGAGCCAGGCTTCTATATCATTTATGAGAGGAAAATGTCTCACGATATCGTCTATTTTGAGTTGGATCAGTTCGGCAATGCCATCACAAAAACCCATCAATACCCATTTTATGTTTTGATGGATACAAAGAATAATTTATTGGGCAGAGTATATGGTTTAGAAGCTCCGCAATACGATTATACCAAGTTCTACATTCTCCACGAAGATTTGCAGACCATATATAACGCTGTTATCAAGTATGACATAAAATCACTCAGCAGCCCTAATGTGCTAACGGTGGATGGAGATGGGGGAGGGTATTACAGAATCACGTTTTATTTAGAAGGCGGGGTATATACGGTTACTTACAGCGATAGAGTAATTAACACGAAGCAATCATACCAGAATTTAAAATCATTTCACGCTCTGTTGGATTCTTACTACATGAATACTGATGAATTTCAGGGCTTCCCGGCAGTAACAAGTACATCGTGACGCTCCTAAAAACCTAGCCCGCCTTGTATCCGGATATCCCGGATGCGTCTGTTATGAGGTGATATTTCACTTCTACAGTCTTGTGAAGTAGACTGCGGCTTTGTTAGCACCAGACTTTGCCCAATAGTGACCCCCCCATATTGTCAGCTACCGCTTTGATTGTTTGGGGCTGGCATAACTTTCTGCCCTATGTTGCCATGGTAGTGACCTGCTCCCTAACTTTTGACCACGTGCTCCCATGAGCTATTGAAGCAATGCCACGCGTGCCGTTGCGAAGCTTTACTGCTCAGGATATAATGTGCCCCATGGGTTACGAAGAACATAAACATCTTTCGCCGCACCAACTCAGCTGTGCCGTGCTTATCATCTCGGACTCGCGTGATGCCAAAACCGATGAGTCCGGCGCTCTCTTGGTGGAGGGGCTTAAAGGCGCCCGCCACTCTGTGGCATCTTTCGATTTTCTAAAAAACGATGCCGAAGCCATAAAATGCAAGCTTGATGAACTGCTGCGTCGTGAGGATGTGCAGGTTGTTATCATAAGTGGAGGCACAGGGGCTTCTCGGCGCGACGTGACGGTTGAGACGGTTACCCCCATGCTTGAAAAGGTTTTACCGGGCTTTGGTGAGCTTTTCCGCACACTTAGTTTCCAAGAGATAGGCACCGGGGCCATTCTAAGCCGGGCCTTAGCCGGAGCGGCGAGGGGACGGGTGGTTATCTGCCTCCCCGGCTCGGTGAAAGCGGTGGAGCTTGCTCTAACAAAGATTATTCTGCCCGAGATAGGGCATTTGGTGCGTGAGGCATCCCGGTGAGGTTTTTTGGCGCTCTCCTGCCATTTGAAGATGCTCTTAAGACAGTTCTAGAAAACGTTAGCCCCATCACTCGTACCGAAAAACTGACCCTAACTGATGCTTTGGGGCGCGTCCTCTCGCGAGACGTAGTAGCTACCCTAAACACCCCGCCCTTTAATCGCTCCAATGTAGACGGCTTTGCTGTGGTTGCGGCAGACACTGCATCTGACACCCATTCTTCTTCGGTGCGGCTTGAGATAGGTGAGACAGTCTATGCCGGGGATGTTACCGCTAAAATGGTATCGTCCGGACGGTGCGCCCAAATTGCAACCGGCGCTCGGGTGCCGGGCGGGGCGGATGCCGTGGTTATGGCAGAGGACGTACGGCGAGAAGGCGACGCCCTGCTTGTATTAAAACCTGTGCGAACAGGTGATAACATAGGCCGCTTAGGCAACGATATCATGAAGGGCGATATCCTCCTTCGGGCAGGCACGGTGCTTGGGGCGGCGCACATCGGGGTGCTGGCCTCACAGGGTGCCAGTCGCACCGAGGTCTATGCCCAGCCGACCGTTGCCATTTTGCCCACGGGGGAAGAAATCATCCCTCCGGGCAAGCCCCTTAGCGGCAACCAAATATATGACATAAACTCAAGTACCTTGGCAGCCATGGTATGCTTGCATGGGGGCGAGGCCAATGTTATGCCTATTGTTGGGGATCGTCCGGAGGAGCTGGAAGATGCCTTAGAAAAAGCACTTGAGGCTGATCTGGTTCTCACCTCGGGCGGGTCTTCGGTCGGCGAGAAAGATCTTCTCCTAGATTTCTTGGAGGCGCGCGGCAAGGTATTTTTCCGCGGCATCAAGATAAAGCCCAGTAAGCCCACTACTTTCTCGGAAATAGATGGCAAGCCGGTGCTGGGCATTCCCGGCAATCCCACATCTTGCCTTATGAGTGCTTACCTTTTCTTGATACCGGCGCTACGGCGCTTGGCGCGTCTTCCTGACTACCTTGCACGCAAAGTATCGGTAAAGCTAGCAGAGAGGGTGGGCGGAAGCAGTGACC
>CAYOAR010000160.1:0-2016 GCA_964402105.1 uncultured Dehalococcoidales bacterium | reverse complement strand
CGTCCATAACCTGTCATATTCATTCACTCCATTTGATTGTAAATAATAACATCAGGGCAGGTTTTTAGCGAGCAGTACGTATCCAGGCAGCGTTGTCATCATCGGTTGATGTGTTGAATGTGAGGAGGTTCATAACATCAGATTGCCATTGTTCGGGCGAATGGTGCATGACTCTCCCGATAAACGACCAGCGCAGAGAACGGAGCTCTGGCATAGCTGCTACGGCATAGCGGTAGCGGGCATATTGAGGGCGCAGAAGCATATCCCGAGAGAGATAAATAGGCTCGCGCCGGAAGTTAATTGCAAGTAAAGCACGATTCGTATCTCTCAGGAACTTCTCAGTTGCCTCTTGCAAGGCTGCGTCTGTACTTAAGGAGGGATATTCACGGCGGCTTACCAGGCGGAAGGCATAAGTTGCACGGCTTTCACCGTCCGGCGAAATAGCCTCCATAATTACAGCGTTTCCTGGTAGGCGGGTATCAAGAGAACAGATTGGCACCAAGAACCATATATAATCGCTCTCTTCTTTTTTGAGACCTCGCTTTATCCCGATGCTGATATCCTGCGCCCGGCCTATGGTTTTTAGGAAAGCATATTCGTCGGCTGCCTCCGAACCGGCAACGTGTTGCTCAAGTTCGTGCCAAAGTGTAGAACCTGAGGACTCAATATCGCGCCGACGAGCCGTTCTCCCTTCCCTCATAAGAATGGCAAGCTTAGACACAGATGCTATATCCGCTGAAGGCATGAGTTCCTTGGTTAAACGCTGTGCGGCAAGGGAAAGATTATGACGCAGTTCCTCAAGATTGAGTTTAAAAGGGGAAAGATCGCGCCCAAGTTGGCTAAAAATGAAGGAGTCACCATACTCCGTGCCTATTTTAAGTCGATAATCAGATTCAATGATTTCGTCAATATCGCTGTAAGGAACACGCATAGGTGTGCCTATCTCGGGAATGATGACGAGGGCGGTTTGGTACAGGCGCATCTCTGACTGGCTTTGTGTCTTGCTGCGGCCAGCATAAAAATGTGTGAGATTACCCTTAAGGCCACCCATAACGAGCGGTTCTTCCATGAGGAGGTCGGCGAGCAGGAGGGAGCTTCGGCGTGACGTTAACTCGCGACGGAAGTTTTCGTATTCGCGTCCTAGGTGGCTCAGGGCAATCTCGCCTCCTCCCTCTGTTATTAAGATTAGGCTGTAATCACCGGGGATGATGTCAATCACTTCGCGTAGCGGATAGCTCTGCGCCTCGCCGTGCGTTGGTTTAATACCCAAGATGTCCGCATCAAGAATGAGACGCACATCACCAGATGAGGCCCCAGATCCGTCACCACGACGGGTGTAACGAGCGGAAAACTCCAGAGTTAGTGCGGTGCTCATGGCGCCTCCTTTTTCAAGATGTGCTCGGTGGGAGAATGCTGGGTGCGATTAAAAATATTCATAGCCGTTTCAAGACCCTCGGTGATAATAGCTTTAACCGCATTCACTGCGTGAGGGATGGCGTCAGCGACAACCACGCGCTCCGACTCGCTGAATTCTTCCAATACAAAGTCGATAACCGCTTCCTGTTTTTCGCGTTGGTTAAGAGTGGCAGGGCGACCGACACCAAAACGCACGCGGATGAAGTCGGGTTTCCCCAAATAACTTATGATGGAGTCGACCCCGCGGTGCCCTCCAGAACCTCCGCCCTGTTTAATTCTTATTTGCCCCAACCGAAGGTCAAGGTCGTCATGGATAACGATTAAGTCTGCAGAAGAGAGGTTGTATTTTGCCATAAGTTTGGACACTGCTTTTCCCGATTGGTTCATATAGGTCTGCGGACGAGCAAGGAGCACCGGCACCGTGCCAATAGCACCGCGAGCCGTGCGAGCCAGACCATCCTTTTGGTCAAAAGAGGTCTTTATGTCTTTGGCAAGGCTGCTTAAGCACATGAAGCCCATGTTATGGCGGCTTCCGGCGTATTCAGGACCGGGATTTCCTAGGCCAATGATTATTTTCTCTATGGATTGTGGTTGGCGCTT
>CAYOAR010000159.1:0-2635 GCA_964402105.1 uncultured Dehalococcoidales bacterium | reverse complement strand
CTCTGAAAAGCTCGTTATGGATTTCTTCCCCGAAGTGCCGGGTCTTTGGTGCGGCATGAGCCTCCAGCAGGCACTGGCAGTGCAGGGAGAGCTTGAGGTCGTTCACGCCGATCCACGTTACTACCAGTCCGTCTTTGACGGCATTCTGGATAGCTTGGAGCTAAAAAGCCCCTTGGTGGAGGGAGCGGAGCTGGGAGTGGTCTACCTCGGTCTTGTTGGGCTTGAGTCCATTTATGCAACCGACGATGCTCTCGCAAGAGCCGTGAGAGAAGTTGTCCCCGACCTATACGATGCGCATCTGGGCATTGGCAGCAACAAATTTCTCTCCCGGATGGCCGCTATGTCCTGCCCTACCGGAGAGTGCAAGAGCCTGGACGGAAATCCGCGCGACTTTCTGGCAAAACAACCGAGTGATCTTTTGCCGGTTTCTGCCAAGATGAAAGCGCGCCTCCGCGACTTCGGTCTGTTTACCTTGGGGCACTTTCAGGCTATGACAGCATCCCATCTCCAAGCCCAGTTTGGTCCCGAAGGCCTGCTTGCCTGGGAATTATCGAACGGCCTGGACAATACTCCGCTGTACCCTCGTATGTCAGAGGAAAACATCGAGGAGTCCACTATACTGCCATCCCCCACAGCCTCTCTTGATATCTTACTCATGGCATGGGAGGCCATGATGACCCGTGCCCTCACCCGGCTCCGGGTGAAAAATCTGGGAATCAGCCGTATCTCCCTTTGGACCAAAAGCTGGGTCGGAGACTACTGGAAAGAAACCGTGCGCTTCAAAGAGCCGGCTATGGCCTTAAAGACCGCCATTAACCGCGTGAGGTGCGTTCTCGAAAACCCCTCCCAGCTGGGACCGGTGGAGGAGCTCGGGATGAGCGTCACGGGAACAGGCCGCTTGGTCGGGCGGCAGAAGAGTCTGATGGCTCAGGTGAGGGCACAGGAGCATCTCCAGGAAGAAGTAAAACAGCTTGAGTTCCGCTTGGGGCATCCCTTGCTCTATCAGGTGAAGGAGGTAGAGCCGTGGTCACGGATACCCGAAAGGCGCTTCGCCCTCGTACCCTCAAGCCGCTGAACGTCCCGGTGGCTGTTGCGGTTGATGAGGACAAAAGCGGCCGGCCCGCAACTTTAATAGACCCTAAGCGAGACACCGTTATTGATATCGAGGATATCTGGCGGCTGGATGACGAGTGGTGGCGCGCGGAGGCCTTGTCGCGTATTTACTATACTATAACCACATCTTCGGGCCGCCGCCTGACTATCTTTAAAGACCTCGCAACCGGGAATTGGTATCACCATTAGGTTGCCCGTGACATACGCCGAGCTTCACGCCCATAGCTATTACTCCTTCCACGACGGAGCTTCGTCGCTAGAAGAGCTTCTCGTGCAATCCCGGGAGCTGGGCTATACTGCCCTCGCCCTAACCGACCACAACAATCTCTGCGGGGCAATGCGATTTGCCCAGCTTAGCAGGTCGCTGGGAGTACGTGGCATCATCGGTGCAGAGCTAACCCTCCGCGGAGGGTTCCACCTCACCATTCTTACCGAAAACTGGGAGGGATACCGCAATCTCTGCCGCCTCATTACCGAGGCGCACGCCGCGGGCGAGCGCAACGCCCCGGTGCTTGATCCCGAGTTGTTGCCCAGTCACAGGGCCGGCCTCATTGTGCTTTCCGGATGTTCCAAAGGCGAACTGTCACAACTGATTACGTCACAGCGCTTCGACGAAGCAAGGGCGCTCGCATCAAGATACCGAGATTGGTTTGGGCCGCAAAACTACTTCTTTGAGCTTCAGCGCAATCTTGTATATGGGGAGCGCCAGCGCAACGGAGCTTTAATTCAACTGGCCAAAAACCTCAGCCTCCCGGTGGTGGCCACGGGAAACGTCCACTACCACGTGCGCCCCAGACACCGGCTCCAAGACTGCTTGGTGGCCATAGGACACAATAAAAGCTTGGAGGAGAGCCACCGCGAAAGGCGCCCCAACTCCGAGTTCTACCTAAGGTCGGCAAATGAACTGGCGGATCTCTTCAAAGAATGCCCGGAGGCACTGTCCGCCAGCGTGGCCATCGCCGAGAGGTGTTCCTTCGATCTTACCTCAGAGCTCCGCTACACCTTTCCTGAGTACCAAGCACCAAACGGACTTACGCCCGATGCCTACCTGGAAAAGCTCTGCCTGGAGGCCACTCAACGGCGCTACGGTTCGGTTACAGCCCCTGTAAGGGCCAGACTTGATGAGGAGTTCGCCCTAGTACGCAAATTCAACTTGGCGGGCTTCCTCCTCCTTTATCATGACGTCATCACTTTGGGGCGGGAGGTTATGATCGAACAGGGACTCTCCGACCCGTCTCTTACCCTTGAGGAAAACCCACCGGGCAGAGGGCGCGGTTCTTCGGTGGCACTTCTTATCGGATATCTCATTGGGTTGTCACACATCGACCCCCTAAAGTACGGGCTGTCGCTGGAACGGTTTCTGCCCGCCGACACCATGGGCTCCGTCCCGGATATTGATCTTGATTTCCCGCGCAGCATTAGAGAAGAGCTTATCCTGAGGACGCATGAGAAGTGGGGGTGGAGGCATGCCGTCCTTACCGGCACTATCGCCACATACCAGATTAGGGGGGCCGTAAGGGAT
>CAYOAR010000158.1:0-2650 GCA_964402105.1 uncultured Dehalococcoidales bacterium | reverse complement strand
CCCTGGGCTATTCCTTAGACGCAAGCGGCAGAGCCGGTTGCGCCCCCTCGCGAAGCACGTCTTTGGCGGCTCCGATAAAATCCCTGAATAGCGGATGGGGCCGGTTAGGCCGAGACAAAAACTCCGGGTGGAACTGGCATGACACCATCCATGGATGGTCGGCAAGCTCGGAAATCTCTGTGAGCTGCCCATCCGGCGAGAGTCCGCTGCAAATCAACCCCGCTCTGGCGAGTACGCCGCGCTAGTTACTGTTTAACCCAAAGCGGCAGCGATGCCTTTCCAGAGCAATCGTTTTCTCTTCCCCATAGGCTGCCGCCGCCCGTGTGCCCGGCACTGTCTGGCAGGGGTGGTTGCCGAGGCGCATCGGGGCATCTTTGTCGGATATGACTACCTGCTCCGACAACGGGCTGCTGAGGGATTGAGCTGCAACCGAGGCAAGCTCAGCAGATACACACTTTTCCGAACCATATACATTGCGGACAAACTCGATGACCATAGCCTGCATCCCTAGGCAAAGACCGAGGTAGGGTATCTTATTCTCACGAGCATAGCGCGCAACTCTAATAATTCCCTCAATGCCGCCTTCGCTGAAGCTGCCGGGAATGATGATGCCTTGGGCATCCTTGAGGGCGGCGGCAAGCTCGCTCTCATCATCTAGATCTTCCGAGTCGAGCCAGGTTAATTTTAGGGCGCGACCGTGGAAGAGTCCGGCGTGACAGAGGGCCTCACGTGCTGAAAAGTAGGCATCCGTCATCTCCACATACTTGCCCACGAGGGCGATGTTGATTGGGGCATCATTCTTCCTCAGGCAACTTACCATGTGCTGCCAAGCAGTAAGATCCGGCTGAGCTGCCGTGAGGCCTAAGCGCTGTACTATATAATCCCCTAGACGCTCACTTTCCAGTACCAATGGTACCTCGTAAATGGAGCTTACCGTAACCAGAGGGATAACTGCCCGCCGCTCCACGTTGCAGAAAAGGGATATCTTATCGCGGATAGCCCCCGAAATCGGATAGTCTGCGCGGCAGACGATTACGTCAGGCTGGATACCCATGCGGCGCAGTTCGCCCACACTGTGCTGGGTAGGCTTGGTCTTTAGTTCCTTGGTGGAACCGATATACGGCAAAAGGGTAACGTGGATATAGAGGACATTGTCACGCCCGACATCACTCTGCATCTGGCGAATAGCCTCCAAAAAAGGCTGGCCCTCGATGTCGCCCACCGTACCGCCTACCTCCACCAACACCACGTCGGCTTGAGACTTCTGCGCCAGTCTCAACAAGCGCTCTTTTATCTCCGCCGTAACGTGCGGGATGACCTGGATAGTGCCGCCGCCAAAGTTACCCCGGCGTTCCTTGCCGATGACCGTGCTGTATATCTTGCCGGCGGTAACACTGGAGTCGGCAGTAAGCTCAATATCGATGAAACGCTCGTAGTTGCCAAGATCCAAGTCAGTTTCGGCTCCGTCGCAGGTGATAAAAACCTCGCCGTGTTGGTCGGGCGACATCATCCCGGGATCAACATTAAGGTAAGGATCAAGCTTTTGCACCGAAACACTGAGGCCTCGGCTCTTTAGAAGAGTACCGATTGAGGCTACGGTGATACCCTTCCCGACCGAGCTTACGACACCGCCTGTTACAAAGATGTATTTAGTCATGGACAGAATCGGCTAATAACGCCGCACGCTTTCGTCGCATGGGAAACATCTGCAAAAACAACGTGGTACAAAGGTTCTCTTTTGGAAATGAGGCGAAGCTTATGTTTTCCTATTATAGAAACGGCGCTGAGCGTTGTCAAGGGCAAGCGCTATCATGCGCCAAGATATTAAAGCAGACAAATTCACGTTCGCTATCTTCCGTACTACTTAACAACGTAGTATTAATCTACTTAATCAATACTTGACAGGTATCATGGCAACACGTTACAATGATGTGTCTAATAGAGGGATATATGGCCAAAGATTACTACAATGTGCTAGGTGTCAGCAAGACAGCCACCGAAAAGGAGATCAAGGCCTCCTTTCGCAAACTCGCCCGCCAATACCACCCCGACGTCAATCCGGGCAACAAGAACGCCGAGGAGAAGTTTAAGGAAGTAAATCAAGCCTATGAGGTGCTCTCCGACCCAGAAAAACGGAGCAAGTACGACCAGTACGGAGAGCAATGGCAGTATGCCGACCGCTTTGCTGGGGCAGACACACCGGGAAGTACTCAAGCCCCGCCGGGCTTTGATTTCTCGGGCTTTGATTTCAGCGGCGAAGGCTTTTCGGATATCTTCGGACAGTTTTTAAATCGCCGCCAAGGCGGCCGGGCGCGTCGCGGGCGCGGGCGTGATCTTGAGCACCCAGTTGAGGTTTCGCTTGAAGAAGCCATGAGCGGCGCAAGCCGCCTTCTTAATCTACAGACCATGGAGCCCTGTCAAACCTGTAGTGGCACAGGTCGTCTGCAAAAGGCGGTTTGCCCCAATTGTCAGGGGAACGGCAGCACACCGCGCCTAAAACAGCTTGAGGTAAAGCTTCCCGCCGGTATACGCACAGGCTCCCGTATTCGCATGGCGGGGCAGGGCGAAGCAGGGCAAGGGGGAGGGCCGGCAGGTGACCTTTTTATGATTATCACTGTACGCCCGCACCCGCAATTTGAACGCCAAGAGG
>CAYOAR010000157.1:0-2370 GCA_964402105.1 uncultured Dehalococcoidales bacterium | reverse complement strand
CATGACATAGATTAAATAATTGCCGCCGTCTACCCCTGCCCATGTTGTTCTTGCCAGTGTGGCCCAGGGGTTTGCCAGAGAACCATCCCCAGTCGTGTCGTCACCCGAGGCTGAAACATAGAATGTGGCATCAAATACGGCCGGCGGGCCATCCGCACTAACTGGGGAAACTATACGAGGCAGCACTACTGCCAAAGACAATAGCGCTGTGAGTGTGAGTAGTAATTTTTTAATCGAGTGTTTACCCATTCCCTTGGTGCCTCCTTCGATAAGAAAAATACCCAAGGTATTCTCCCTATCCATCTAAAGGTATTCTATCACGGAAATAAAATAATTCAATTTTCTTGTACGATTGCATTGCAATGCCAAGCAGATTTCCTTATTTATCAATCAGTCCTTGTACGATTATAGACAGACAACCTGTAACACAAAGTATAAAAGAAAAACTCCCTGCCTCGCGGTAAGGAGTCTTTCTTCAAACCGCTTACTTATCACGCCGCACGGTAGGCGTCTTCGCTGGGTATTTCTACCCCATACCTCGTATTATACCCTTTCCCAAAATACAGTCAATACCCCCTATTTCGGTGCTATATTTCGGTGCTATTTTAATTTGACGCAATACGTATCCCGCGGTATTTTCTTTTCGGCACATTTACTTTTCGATTGTTATAAAGTACAGTATCAAAAAGGCGAGTCGTCTAAAGAGGAACAGCCGATGAGCCACCGGCAAAACGTTTTTTGTACAGCTTTTGATGGAAATTCATGATACTGGTAACTAACGACGACGGCATCTTCGCCCCCGGTATGTGGGCGCTGGCCAGAGAGCTTACTGCGATTGATCGGGTGGTCATCGTTACCCCCGACCGCGAGCGCTCCGCCATCGGCACCGCTATGACACTGCGCCACCCCCTGCGCGTGAGACAGGCACACTCCATCATAAGCGGGGTAGATGCCTACGCCGTAGACGGCACCCCCGGGGACAGCGTTATCCTCGCCGCAAGCAAGCTGTGTGAAGGTCAAATCGACATGGTAGTTTCAGGCATCAACGAAGGC
Organism: uncultured Dehalococcoidales bacterium; assembly: GCA_964402105.1. GTDB lineage: Bacteria > Chloroflexota > Dehalococcoidia > Dehalococcoidales > UBA1222 > WRNP01. The sequence continues at coordinate 1,317 of CAYOAR010000157.1, read as the reverse complement.
CTTAATACCGGCGATGACTTGCTAATTTCAGGCACGGTGGGAGCCGCCCTGCAAGGATACCTGCGCAATCTGCCTGCTCTGGCAATCTCATCCCTCGGCATTGATAAGACCAGCGTGGAAACCACCGCCCGCTTAGGGGCACTCATTGCAGGCCACATCAAGCGGGGGGAGCTTCCAAGCGATGTCTTCCTAAACATCAACACCCCGCGGGGGGCAGCATTTGATATAAACGGTATAGCTGTGACTCGTCCGGCTCACAAAAGCCACATCGACCGCGCCGAGGAGGGTTCAGACGGAAGACACCGCTACTATTGGCTGAAACGGCGCGAGGTTGCCGCCGATGCCCCTGAGGGCACCGACATCTCGGCTGTCAACCGGGGTGTGGTTTCAATCACTCCTCTGCACACCGTCTTTTTCGGTCATCCCCCGCCCAATATGGATGAGGCTTTTTGTCAAAGCCTGCTCGCTCAACTCAGAGAGCAGCCCGCCGCGCATTGACAAAAGCCGGGCTCAGAAATAGAATAGTAAAGCCATGGACCCCATAACTGGGGCTGTGAGCGGTAATCCGAAAACCATTTTAGCGTCGCTTGGACCACTTGGCCGAGACGAACGGAGTAGGTAGTTTTGATACCTCCGCCTGGGCGGAGGTATTTGTTTTTTCGGGAAGAAAAGATGACAAAGAAAACAATAAATACCAAAGCACAAAAACCATCAATAGGGTTTATCGGCACGGGCAAGCTCGCAAGCGCTTTGGCCCCTGCGTTGCACCGGGCAGGATATACCGTGAGGGCTGTGGCCAGCCGGAGGCTCGCTTCGGCCAAAGCCTTGGCAGCCAGAGTTGAGGGCTGTACTGCCTACCGCGATGCTCAGGCAGTAGCGGATGCGTGTGCGCTCGTTGTCATCGCCACCCCTGACGATGCCATCTCAACGGTGGTTTCCCGCCTTAGCTGGCACCGCAGCCAAGCGGTTGTGCACTGCTCCGGGGCTGACTCTGCGGAGGAGCTAAAAACAGCGGCTGGCCAAGGGGCGGCAACGGGGGTCTTTCACCCCCTCCAGACCTTCGCCGGGGGCGAATCAGATGCAGCTGCGCTTAAAGGGGTAACTTTCTCCCTTGAGGCTGAAGGGGCACTGCTTGCCGAACTTAAAGAAATGGCAAAAGTCCTAGGTGGACGCTGGGTCGTGCTGCGCGCAGAAGATAAAGCTCTGTACCACGCAAGCGCCGTCATCGCCAGTAATTACGTGGTAACGCTCGCCGGGGCGGCCGCCGGTCTGTGGTCAGAGTTTGGCGTTGGTATGACTGAGGCCACCGCCGCCCTC
>CAYOAR010000156.1:0-1572 GCA_964402105.1 uncultured Dehalococcoidales bacterium | reverse complement strand
TTTCTCCATGGTCTCCATGCCGACAAATCCATCCTCCCGCACTGCGCCATCCAAGCGCGCCGCCTGTGCCTTTGCCGAAATGGCAAGGGCTGCTTCTAGCACATACACCGCGCCGGTGGTGTTGCTTGTAACCTCATACTTGCGCAGTGGCAGTGCCGGCGGCGTAGGGTAGAGGGTTGGCGGGAGTGTAAAGGGGTTCATGTGGCTACCTCCGTTCCCGTGATGTATTCGCGCAGGCTGTCGCGGTCAAATACGTAGCCCTTGCCAGCGCGCGCACCTTTTACCCTGCCGCTGTTGATAAGCGCATGGGCGGTTTTGTCGCTACACAACAGCAGGCCGCAGGCTTCGGCAGTGTTGAGGGTCAGCGGTAGCAGGCTCCAGTCACGTGGGCGGGTGTGCTGGGCAGGTCGGCATCGAGTGGCGGTCATGGTATGCCTCCTTTTCTCTGTGTGGTGATCCCCTGAGCTTGTAAAACACTGGCGCGCTCGGCTTGATACTCTGCCTCTAGTCGGAGTATCTCTTCAGGCGTCACACCGAACACGAGAGCGAATTTTCCAATCATCGAAGTGTTCAAGCCCGATCGCGCACGCTGGCCGGTTTCGAATAGGCTGTAATTCTGGTTGGTCGTGCCGATCTTGTCTGCAACGGCTTGTTGACTTAGTCCAATGGACTTTCTGAATTCCAACAAATAGTTTCGCATCCTTCTCCCCCGTCCAATGAATCGTTGGATACAGTGTATCATAAACGGAATTGGTTGTCAATGAATTGTTGGAGTTTTCCCTAGTTTTGTATGATTGCACAAGAGATATCCAATTTTTTGTTGGATGCATTGACAATTCAACAAACTGTTGGTATAATGCCCTTGGAAGGACGGTGTTCCTATGCAGAGACTGATCGAGCTTCGTCTCGCACTCGGGGTATCTCAGAGAATGATTGCTGAATATCTGGGCGTAACAAACCAAACCTATAGCAACTACGAAACAGGGAAACGAGAACCAAGCCGGGAGATGGTTCTGCGGCTTGCCGATTATTTTGATGTAACCACAGACTACCTTCTAGGGCGCGAGACGCCGCAAGAGCCAGAGGAGCGTTTGGACGGCGTGTTTCTGAGCTTGGCACGTGATGCACAGGAAAGCGGGATTAACCCGGAGGACATCCGGGCTGCGATTGAAATATTCAAAAAAGTCAAACACGAACGAGGCGGAAAGTAGAGTGAGAAGCTGGAGCAAAGAGGAGCTATATCAGTTTATCGCCTGGGTTCGTGGAAAAAACGGGGACCGCCTCGAATCCTTCCCGGTGGACGTAATTTCTCTGTGCCATGAAATCGGCGTAAGTGTAGAGTGGCACAACTTCAGCACATACGGCCTAATGGGCATGGTTTCTGTGGAAGCAAACAGTATTATCCTTAATAGTCGTCTTTCTCGGGAAGAGGCAAGGCGTTGCTGTGCGCACGAGTTTGTTCATCTCGCGCTGCATCGGGAGGAGGCCCCGAATTTTTATGTGTGCAGCGGCAAAGACAGGGCTCCGCCAGATGAGCAATTGGAATGGCAAGCCGATGAAGGTGCTGCAGAG
>CAYOAR010000155.1:0-2994 GCA_964402105.1 uncultured Dehalococcoidales bacterium | reverse complement strand
TGCGGAATGTGAGAGGTTCGTCCTTCTACGGCGCGGGATAGCTGCGAGAGGGCGATGATGGGCACGTTAAGCTCGCGCGCCAATCCCTTGAGTGAGCGGGTGATAAATGCAATCTCCTGTACACGGTTCTCCCCGCGTCCTTCACCAAACAAGAGCTGGAGATAATCAACCACAATCAAATCCAAAGGGCGTTCGTAGTGGAGGCGGCGTGCCTTGGAGCGCATTTCCACTACGCGAAGCTGCGGCGAGTCATCGATATAGATAGCAGCTGAGGATAGGATACCCTGTGCCTCCATGATGCGCTGTTCTTCGTATTCGGTATTCTGGCCGAGCCGCAGGGTGCGCGAATTAATCTCAGCCTCGCTTGAGATTAGGCGCTGCACCAATGACTCGCGAGACATTTCTAAGCTGAAGATAGCCACGCAGCCGCCTTGATCCAAGGCTGCATTGCGCGCTATGTTGAGAGCCAAGCTGGTCTTGCCCATACTGGTGCGTCCGGCGAGGATGACAAGCTCCGAACGCTTGAGCCCGCCCAAATCCTTGTCCAGCCCCGAAAAGCCGGTGTAGACGTGGGGGATGCGAGCTGGCCCCTCCTCTGCCGGGGGCGGAGGCTCGAAATACTTATCCAAAATGGTTTTAATATGAACGAAGTCTTGCCGTCCGCGCTCATGCCGCAGCCGGAAGAGGAGATCTTCGGCGCGGTTTAAAGATGCAGCAACGTCAGGATCAGCCTCGTAACCAATGACCGAGATTCTCTCCGCAGCGGTGATGAGGTGGCGCATGATGGAGAGGCGGTAGACGATTTCTGCGTAGTGTACGATATCAAGCGAAGTGGGCACAATGGAAACCAAGTGGTTAAGGTACGACGCGCCGCCGCATTTCTCCAGCCGGCTTATGCGGCCCAGTTCTTGGGCCACCGTGATGGTGTTAATCGCCTCATCCCGATCGTATAGAGTGAGGCAGGCTTGATATATCCACTTGTTGCCCTCGGAAAGGAAATCGTCGGGGCGCAGAAATGAGGCGACTTCATAGATAGCCTTGCCGTCGATCAGGAGTGAGCCGTTTACGGCTTCCTCGGCGTCTTGGTCGTGCGGCGGCAGGCGGTCAGTGGCCATGGTGCTCCCTTTCAGTCTTGAATAATAAGTTTAGGCATCCGGGGCAGGCAGGAACGTGTCCCCCGCTGCCCACAGATAATAGCTATTCCGCAGCTTCCGGTACGATCTTAACCTTGATTTTGGGGCTGATGTCTTTGTGCAGCTTTATGCAAACGTCGTATGTTCCCAATGCCCGGATAGCCTCAGGCAGTTCCACCTTGCGCTTGTCTATCTCGACACCGAGGATTCGGGATACCTCTGTTGCGATATCTGCATTGGTGATGGAGCCGTAGAGTTTCTCTCTGCCCCCTGTCTTGGCAGTAATAGTAAAAGTCTGCCCGGAAATCTTGGCTGCCAGAGCTTTGGTTTCAGCTTCTTGTTCGGCAGCACGTTTGGCGCCGGCGCGCTTCTGAGCCTCAAAACGATTCTGCACATCCACTGAGGCCCGCTGGGCGAGATTTTTGGGCAAAAGGTAGTTTGCGGCGTAGCCATCGGAAACCTCTTTTATCTCGCCGGCACGAGCCACATTGGCAACATCCTTTAGGAAAAGTACTTTCATGACTGCTCCATCTCCAAGATAAATCGAGGTCTGTTGAGTCCTCCGATATTATAATGGATGCGGCCGCGGTTGGAAACAGGCTATATTGCCTCCAGCCAATTTTTAGCTGCCAGGGCTGCCACGGCGCCATCGCCGGCTGCGGATATGGTTTGGCGAATGGAGTTGCGGCGGATATCGCCTGCGGCAAAGATGCCGGGCACACTCGTGGCCATGTTGTCATCTACCACGATGGCTCCTTCGGTATCAAGCGCAAGCAATCCCTGGAGGTAGCTTGTGTTGGGTTTGAGCCCTATGGCTACGAAGAGGCCATCCACTATTAGTTCGGAAACCTTGCCGGTTCTAGTGTTTCTTGTGCGCAAGCTCTCAGCGAAATCACCGCCGTTCACAGACTCAATGATGGTATCGAGTACATGCTCTATCTTAGGGTTGCTTTTAGCAGCGTCTTGCAATATCGGTGTGGCACGGTACTCGCTGCGGCGGTGGACGATGTAAACCTTTTTGGCGAATTTGGCGAGATGGATGGCTTCATAGAGAGCGGTGTTCCCGCCGCCGACCACAGCCACAACCTTATCGGCAAAAAAGGGAGCATCGCACGTGGCACAGTAGGATACACCTCGTCCGGTGTACTCTTTTTCGCCGGGGATGCCGAGTTTAAGATGCTCTGAGCCGCCTGCTATGATGACGGCCCGGGCAGGATAAGCAGTCTCTGGGGTTCGTACCAAGAAACCGCCTTTCGTGCCCTCAATGGCCATAACCTCGGCCATTGTGTCCTGTGCACCGTATTGCTGTGCCTGCTTCAACATTTTATCTGTTAGGTCGAAGCCAGAAATACCATCCGGGAAGCCTGGGTAATTGTCGACCCTCTCTGTCTCGGTGATAAGCCCGCCCATGAGCGCCCTTTCGATGATAAGCACAGAAAGCTTGTCGCGCGCGGCATAAAGGGCAGCGGTAAGCCCGGCGGGGCCTCCGCCAATTATCACGATGTCGTTTTCTGCCTGGTCAGCGGCATGAGAGTTGTGGGTTTGTTCTGGCATGTTCATGGTTGTGTCTCCTGCGGGGCGAAGTATCTCCTTGGCGTATGGATCTGTTATTGCTTGCTTGCAGCCGAGAGCATATTAAGGTGCTCATTTACCTCTTGCTGCGCCAGCAGGGCGGCACCAATGGCGCCAGTAAGCTCAGGATAAGGGAGTGCCACAAGCTCAATACCCAACTCTTCATTGAAGGCGCGTATTATGCCTGGGTTACGAGCCACACCTCCCTGAAGGAGGACAGGCGGAAGTATTTCTTTGCCGGAAGCCACTGAGTTTAGGTAGTTACGGACGAGGGTTTTGCATAGCCCAA
>CAYOAR010000154.1:0-1589 GCA_964402105.1 uncultured Dehalococcoidales bacterium | reverse complement strand
GTCATACTATCTGCCTGGGGACGGCGTAAAGACCAAGTTCACCCTCGGCATTGATGACATCGGTCGCAACATCATGCTCCTGGCCCCGCCAGGCGAAGAACACATCTTGGTTGACATCAACATCGGCACGAGTGCCGTGCCGAACTGGAAGAGCCAAACAGTCGGCAGAGAGAAGTACGATGAGGTGTCGTCCTTTGACTGCCTCCATAACTCCACACAGCAGCTGTTAATTTTCAACACCCCTCCGCCCAACGTCAATCCTGCCGTGCGAATTCAGGCGGTCTACAAGATATTCGCAGGGCAGGCCGACTCAGACAATAACTCCATCGCCAAGTATGGCAGGCAGTTGGCGCGGAAGCTGGGAGCCGGTGACGTAAACTCGGCAATCGCCCTCAACCAAAAACTCATCAACTACAAGAGCCAGTTTGCGTTCGCCATGGAGAAATGCACCCTGACCATTGATGATACAGAGTTCCCGGGAACCGACCGCTTTGAAACAGGGCAGTGGGTGGAACTTGAAAACAGCGTCCTCGGCCTAAAACGCGACTACCTTATCCACCGCGTTACCACCCGCATCCTCGGGGGCACTCATATTGAATACGAACTGGAACTGCGAAGCTGGTTCACGGATCAGGCGGTTTAGATGGACAGAAATTATGATCTGGCAGACATGCTGGTTGCCAACCAGCGCAACGTTGAGGGTGACTTTGATGTCGGTGACGGCAAGATTGAAATCTATTTCTACCAAGGGTTAACCAGCCGCGTTAAAGTTGGCAGTACCTTAACTATCATAGGTACTGGCCCGCTGTATTACGTTTCCCCGACACCATCTGGTGACGAAATCATCTGCGGCGCATGGGCCGCGTCATAGGAGAACCAATGCAAGACACTATCCGCATTAAAGGCATCGTCCGTCTTTTTGATGCCGATACCATGGAATTGCTCCTAAAAACACACAATTTGATGGTGGAAGGAGGCGGCATCCTTACCGCCAACCTGCTCGTTGGATCATCGGCTTATAGCGAGGGGATAACTTACTGCGCCCTGGGCACAGGGAGTACAGCCCCGGCAATAACGCAATTCAGCCTCGCCACCGAAACCATCCGTTCTCGGGTAACACAGAAAGGCACGTCAGGGCACACTGCAAATATCGCCACTTTCTTCTCGGCATCGGACTGTGGGTTTGCCATCAAGGAGGCAGGGCTGTTCGGATACACGGCATCTGTAACACCGGGAAGCGGGCTGATGTTCGCCCGCGCCCTCCTCAATTACGACAACTCGGTAAGCCCTCGCAATCTCATGGTGGGCTGGGAAATACCAATCGAGGCGGCCTAAGGAGGACTCATGGCATATACCAAAGGATTTTGGGCAGGCGGCATGGTCGGTACCGCTGACAGGATGAACTCCTGTCTGCTTGGCTGGGGGCTTTATTCTGAGTTCCCAACGGCTACAGCTGACAATAAAGGCGCCCTCTCCCTCGCCACCGATCGCAACATGATCTACTACTCGAACGGCGCTCAGTGGGTACAGACGGCAATCGCACCACCGGCATCGCTTACCAAGGGCGACATCATCTTCTTCGACGGCAC